>CAYRAD010000139.1:0-6739 GCA_964422135.1 uncultured Vicingus sp. | reverse complement strand
GCCATTATTGCCCTGATTCGTCCTATATTAATTCAATATTCAATTGACAATTATATTAAAGCTTTAGATGAAAAAGGTTTGTACAATATGACAATTTTATTGATCGTTGCCTTAGTTGTAGAATCTATTTTTCAGTACTTTTTCACCTGGTTTGGAAACCTGTTAGGTCAAAACGTGATTAAAGATTTAAGGAAGCAAACTTTTGAACATGTTATTAATTTTAAATTAAAATATTTTGACAAAACACCAATCGGCCAATTGGTAACACGAACAGTTTCAGATATACAAACCATAGCCGAAATGTTTTCTAACGGTATTTTAAACATTATCGGAGATTTGTTAAAAATAGTTTCCGTGTTGATTTGTATGTTCTACATCAATTGGGATTTAGCATTAATTACACTTATTCCTATGCCGCTATTATTTTTAGCTACTTCGGTTTTTAAAAAAGTAATCAAAAAAGCATTTCAGGATGTAAGAGAACAGGTATCGAGATTAAACACCTTTGTTCAAGAACACATTACTGGAATGTCAATTGTTCAGATTTTTAACCGTGAAAAGGTAGAAATGCAAGCTTTTGCTGAAATCAATAAAAAACACCGTGCAGCACATATTCGTACAGTTTGGGCCTATTCTATTTTTTTTCCTGTTGTGGAGATATTATCTGCCATGTCCGTAGCTCTTTTAGTTTGGTATGGACTGGGTGAAGTAGCCCTTAAATATTCATCGGCAGGAGAAATATTTTCTTTTACATTTTTCATCTATATGTTGTACCGTCCGATACGACAATTAGCAGATAGGTTTAATAGCTTACAAATGGGAATGGTAAGTTCTGAACGTGTATTTAAGGTGCTGGACACACAATCTACCATTGAGAATAAAGGAATCCAATCATCCAAAGACTTAAAAGGGAACATCGAATTTAAAAATGTATTCTTTGCATACAATGGTGAAGATTGGGTGCTTAAAAATATTTCGTTAAAAATTAAGAGAGGAGAAAGTCTGGCACTTGTTGGTGCTACAGGGGCAGGTAAATCATCAATCATCAATTTATTGGGAAGATACTACGAAATAAACAAGGGCGAGATACTAATTAATGGCACAAATATTAATGAACTTGATCTTAAAAACCTGAGAAGGCTAATGTCAACTGTATTGCAAGATGTGTTTCTTTTTTCTGACACCATTTTAAATAATATTACGCTTTACAATAAAAACATCACCGAAGCAGAAGTAATTGAAGCTGCTAAAAAAATTGGAGCTCATGACTTTATATCAAAATTACCTTTGGGCTATCAATATGATGTAAAAGAACGGGGAGCCATGTTGTCGGTTGGTCAAAGACAGCTTATTTCGTTTATTAGAGCTTATGTTCATCAACCAGAAATATTAATCTTAGATGAAGCAACTTCATCAATTGACAGTGAATCTGAAGAATTAATTAAACATGCCACCAGTGTTCTTACAAAAGGCAGAACTTCAATAATCGTTGCTCATCGTTTATCTACCATTAAAAATGTTGACAAGATATTAGTGATTGATAAAGGAGAAATTGTTGAAGAAGGAAATCATACTGAGTTGCTTAAAAAGAATGGAGCCTACAAGAAACTATACGATTACCAATTTATTAGTCAACATGAATAATTTCTTTACAAATTATTATGAAGAGGATAACTATCCGGATTAAGATTATTAGTCTCTTAATAACGGTTGATAGATTTAGTAGTTGATAAGGTTATATCATAACCCTCTAAGCAAATCACCTTATCAACATTAATTTTGTATTATGCAATATAATTATTCAAAATCCGTAAATGATTAATTAACTTTACATTTCATGCGGAAATTTATAGGCATATCATTACTTATTACTGTTGTAATCTTTAGTTTTTCCTGCAGGAAAGATAGTATTGATAATTCATCAGCTATTAATTTAAGTTTTTCTACAGATACTGTTTTATTCGACACTGTTTTTGCCACTTTTGGCTCAACAACTCAGCGATTAAAAATTTATAACAATAGTAATAGCACTATATTAATTTCAAACATATACCTTGACAATGGAACCGGTTCGCAATTCAGAATTAATGTTGACGGAGTTTCTGGAAACGCTCATAGTGATATAGAGATTGAAGGCCACGATAGTTTATTTATTTTTGCTGAAGTAACCATTGACCCTAATAATGTACTTTCACCTTTTGTGGTAACGGATAAAATTAATTTTATTACAAATGGCAACCATCAGACTGTTCAACTGGTAGCCTGGGGTCAAAATGCACATTATTATGTTGCCAATAAAACAGTTAGTGGAATACCTATTGTTTATCTGGACAGGGACACCTCAGCTGCTGCATTGGATTCGACATGGATAAATGATAAACCCTATGTTATTTATGGAGGATATTTAACCTTAGATGGAGATGATAAACTAACCATTGATGCAGGTGTAAAGGTTCATTTACATAATAATTCAGGAATTTGGGTTTATGAAAACGGAAATATTATTGTTAACGGCACTCAAGCTGATCCGGTAATTTTTCAGGGTACTAGATTAGAATACGCATGGCAGGATATTCCGGGACAATGGGATAGGATATGGATAAATGAAGGGAACAGTGATAACGTTTTTAATTATGCCATAATAAAGAACGCCTTTATAGGCATACAGGCGGAGACTAATCCCTTTAATCCTATGGCTCCTGTAAGTTCTAACTCTTTACGATTAAACAATTGTGAAATTTTAAATAGTTCAGGTGTTGGCATATTAGCAACCAACTATAAAATTACCGACACCAATTCTGTTATAGGAAATTCGGGACAATTTAATCTACTGGTTAGAGGTGGTGGAGATTATCGATTTAATCATACCACAATAGTTAATTATTGGGCAGACGGCACAAGACAAACACCAGCAGTTTATTTACAAAATTATTATACCGATGCTACAGGTGTTACCCAGATTAGAAATCTCGATGCTGCAAACTTTTACAACTGCATTATTCATGGTAATCAGGATGTGGAGTTTGATTATGATGAAATAAGTCCGGGAACAACTAACTTTTTGCTTGACCATTGTGTACTTAAAACAACAAACAGTACCAGCGGTTCTAATTATTTAGGATTAGTTTTAAATCCATCAGCAAATTTATTTATTGATACTGAGTTAAAAGATTACCATTTAGTTTCAAGTTCTCCAGCTATTGGAGCAGGAATATATATTGGCGTTGATTCAGATCATGATGGTAATCCAAGGGATAATTCAACTCCTGATTTAGGAGCCTATGAATATTAAGTCTACTTAAATCTCACACTATGTGCCCTCTCAGCATGTGCTGCTAAATCCATCTTATAACCTAACATTAATTCATAGCCGCCACTACTCCCTGATGCACTGGATAATTCAGACATATTAAAGTCATAACTTAACGCCAGCTCCAATCCACTCCATCCAAATCTTGTTACCAGATATAAAGCATCCCCCAATCTAAGATAAGGCCCAAAACCAATATACATAGCATTATGATAATTGGTGAATTTAGAACTTTGCTGCAGTCGATATTTACCTTCAACACCTATATCGAAATATTGATTAGCTCCTTGTTTAACAAATACATAATTTGGTAGTATTGAAAATGGACTTCCGGTTACAGAAGCTTCACTCGTACCTGCTCCAATCTCAGCACCACCATGAAAAGTGTATTTTTTAATTAATGGACTTGAGCCACTGAAGGCAACATCAGGAGAATTCAAATGGCAAAGAGATAATCCTGCATAATATGTTGAATAATCAGTTGGTTTAAAAAACCAATGGATTCCGGTTGATAAATCAAAAGCACTAACAGCACTTCCTCCAA
This sequence comes from uncultured Vicingus sp., assembly GCA_964422135.1. Lineage (GTDB taxonomy): Bacteria > Bacteroidota > Bacteroidia > Flavobacteriales_E > Vicingaceae. The sequence continues at coordinate 2,885 of CAYRAD010000139.1, read as the reverse complement.
AACCATCAACAGTAATAATCTCCCGATCAAAAGTAGCTCCATTCCATTGTTCATCCCAAGTCAAACCTCCATAACTAATGCTTCTTTGAATCATTCCACCCTGAAAACCAACCGATATGAAATTGGTTTTATTTCCTCCACTAATATCTAAATGATAAGCCAATGCTAGCCCATAATTCATAGTTGACATTCTTGAATCTCCTGCATCATCTTTAAAAAAGTTAAAGCCTAATCCAAACATACCACCTTTCATTTTTTTCAATACCGGAAAATCAACTGAAGATGCTATGGTTACAAATGGTTCGCTTATGGAACTCCACTGATTTCTATAGTTTGTAATTGCTCGTACATCTCCATTAAAAATCCCTGCATTTGCAGGATTTAACGTCAAAGGAGATGAAAAAAACTGTGAAAAATGAATATCCTGTTGAGCAAATAAATTTGAACTTGTAATGAATAATAATACGACTGCTAATTTTATAATTTTCATAATCTTTCCCAAATTTAATTATTTAACTAAAGTTACATTTCCTTTCATTTCTCTACTACTTCCGTCAATGAAAGTGACATTTAAATAATATACAAAAACCCCTGGATTCAATTCTTTACCATTGTGTGTACCATCCCATCCCTGTTCTTTATCAGTAGTAGAAAATACTTGTTGTCCATACCTGTTATAAATGGTAAAACTCATCGTTTCAATTACAATTGTACCTTTAACATATAGGATATCATTACTTCCATCTCCATTGGGAGAAAAAGCACTCGGAACTCCTATATTAAGGTCAACCTGAATAAATACGGTTACTACATCACTCACTGAGCATCCATATTCATCAGTATAGGTTATCATATATGTGGTAGTATCCATTGGTTGTATTATAGAAGTATTTTGACAACTTGAACAACTTAAATCTGTAGTTGGATCCCATGAGAAAACTCCATTTGCTGTTGATAGTGTGTTACCAGAAGTATCGGTAACTACAGCGGATAATTCACCACTTGTGCCAATCGAAATAACCTGATCAGGCCCAGCATATATTTCCGGTGATGTATTTACAAATACTGAATCTGAAGAACTAGAAGATCCATTGGTATTACTGACTGCTACATTCACATTAAAAGCACCAATGGTATCAATCCAACATACTGTTATGACATCTAAATAATTGTTACTATTATAAGTATTCGGAGTTCCTCCTTCAAAAGTCCAACTCAATGTATCCGGAGGGCCTCCTGTTCCCAAATCGTATGTAAACGTCATACAACTATCAACACAAATTTTACCATCTACATTACTCATAGTTATCCCGGCAGTTGGAGGCGGACAGTTATTTACGGTTATATAGTTAGGCATAAATAGGCTATCTGTTCCATATTGATTGCTTACCATTAAAGAAACATTATAAACACCGGCTGTATCGTAACAAATTGTACCAGGATTTGACCCTGAAGCAGTTGATGGATTTCCACCCGGAAAATTCCATGACCAAATTGTTGGCACTCCAGTACTTAAATCGGAGAATGAAATACAATTCATTTCACAGAAATTTGTATTTGGTGTAGAAAAATCTGCAGTAGGTGAACAGTCAGAAACCGTTATTGTATTTGATGTAGTATCAAAAGAAGTCCCGTCATATACGACCAATTGTATATCATAAGTTCCGGGAAGACTATAAAAAACGGTATGAGGTCCTTGATTAATAGCTGATGAAGGAGAAGCTCCACCAACACCATTTAAATCAAATTCCCATGACCAAATTGTAACCCCTGGAGACGAAGCATCGGTAAATATAATCGAGTCACCTACACAAATTGAAGTATTACTCATACTAAAACCTGCAGTAACATTTGAGCAATTGATAACATTAACTACAATAGTCGTATCATCTGTTCCAACAGAATCCGTAATTGAGAGATTAACACTATAAGTTCCTGGAGATGAAAAAGTAACAGTATGAGGCCCTTGAGTATTTGCTGTTGCAGGTGTTCCACCAGAGAATGTCCAGTTCCATGCTGAAATATTAGTTCCAGTACTGTTATCTGTAAATAATATATCTCCTCCAACGCAAATTGTCAACGAATCTACTGTAAAGCTTGCTGTTGGTACACTGCAGTTATTCACTGTAACAACAATAGTAGTATCATCCGTTCCAATCGAATCTGTAATTGATAGGTTAATATTATAAGTTCCTGGAGATGAAAAAGTAACAGTATGAGGCCCTTGTGTATTGGCTGTTGCAGGTGTTCCAGCAGGGAATGTCCAGTTCCATGCAGATATATTAGTTCCGGTACTGTTATCTGTAAATGTTATACTATCTCCAGAACAAATTGTTGTTGTAGATGTTGTAAAAGATGCTGTTGGTACACTACAGTTATTAACTGTAATGGTTACTTGGTCTGTGTTAAAGCACCCAGAGGCATCAGTTCCAGTAACCGTATAGGTTGTTGTAGAAGTTGCAGAAAAAGCAACTCCATCGGTTACCCCATTATCCCAACTATAAGTACTAGCACCACTACCGGTTAAAGTTACCAAATCGCCATTACAAACCGTTGTAGAAGGTGAAGCATTTGCCACCACAGTTGGAAGAGCTACAACATTAATAAAACCAGGCAAGTATAGTGAATCTGAAGTAATACCATCGGTAACCACTAAAGAGACATCAAAGCTTCCTGCCGTATTATAACAAATGTTGGTAGGATTTTGAAGTATAGATGTTGTAACGGTTGCTCCCGGGAAATACCAGTTCCAACCAGTTGGTGAACCAGTACTAAGATCATTAAAATCTATGCAATCTGCTTCACACAATGTACTATCCGTTGAACTCAGAATAGCGGTTGGACCCGAGGAAGAATTATTTGTTAAAGTAATATCATCAATAGCA
>CAYRAD010000138.1:0-6742 GCA_964422135.1 uncultured Vicingus sp. | reverse complement strand
TGTACCAGCCCAAAACCGGCAAGGTGCAAATGAAGAAGCTGCGAAGCCAACATAACGATACCGTAGAAACAAGAGATGAGAGTTACTTCGATAAGATCACCCAGCAGAAAACTGAGGGCGATATTGAATTATTTGACTAATTTGGACTGCAATAAATAGCGATAGCCAAATTATTAAAGAGGTTTTATGTCAAAAAAAGTTAAGGTATTAATTGTTCTGTGAAAATTATAACAAACACGAAATTAATAGCAAATTAGTATTGCTTTTTTCAATATTATTTTGTAAATTTAAATCTGTTAAGAATTAAAGGTATGACAAAAAAATCCAAAGGTAATTCCAAAAAAATGTTGGCGTATAGTAAAAAGGTGTTGAGGAAGGTAAGTTTTGATATTACATTGTTTAAGAAAGAGCTTTCTAAAGCTTATCAGTATCTTTTAGAAGAAGAAATTGAGGAGCTGAGACAATGGGTGATAAAGAACTTTGGGCCTCAGTACTGTTTACAACCCATTTTGGTAAAAAATTAAGTATTAATCTTTAAAAATAGAAAAAAGTCTCTTGCTTTAGGTAGGAGATTTTTTTTGTTCAATATAAAAGCCATATCAGGAAAGGTTCCAACAGCACTTTGATAAGCTTGAAATTGGTGAGATCCACTATAAATCATGGTAAAGAAACCCTGTGAAATCTTACCGATACCATCTACGTAATAATTACAAAAATTAGAATAGCTTGGAGGGTTATTATTATTTGTAGCATATAGACAAGAGCCATCATCATTGGTTGCACTTGAGTTAAAATTGGTTGCCGCTGGGTCAGTACACCCATCTACGTCATTCTTACATGAGGAAAAAGATAATACCAATATGGCTAGGCATAAAATTTTACAGTTGTTTTCATAGTTAATAAAAGTGCTATGAGTTTTAATAATTCGTTACGATATAGTAAATTATATTGATTTTATGATAAAAGTCACATTGATTATCTATCTCATCTGTTGCCTAACAAGGATTAAAGGAGCTGAAAGATTTGTTGTGGGGATTGAGTTTCATTTAATTCAGCATGCTTGATCATCTATGGTGATGAATTGAACTCCATGATAAAAGAGTTTAATGATAAGATTAACACTAAATATTATCAATTATATTAAGTTTACTGGCAATTCTTATCTATCTGTTTTTCAATAAAGGCTCTAGAACTTTCTATTCCCAAATATAGTGCTTCATTCAGGTCTTCACAAGCACCTTTTTTATCTCCCTTTATTTTTTTAACATACGCCCTATTGGTATAACCCGATTCCAACCTTGTGGTATTAATTTCACCCGAAGTTCTATTGGTTTCTATTCGAATAATCATACTGAAATCAGACAAGGCAGCATGATATTCTTTTAATTGTTCGGTATAAATAATTCCCCTGTTGTTTAAAGAATTCCACATTTCAGAACTATATCTATCGGCAACCCCTATAGCCTTGGAATAATCTTCAACTGCTCCATTGTAATCTTTCTCTTTTTCTTTTTCTAATGCCCTGTTATAATAATACTCTGCTGTACCCTCTTCTTCCTTTTCTATTGATTGATCCAAATCAATCTCATTTGCCTCTATTTCAGGTGGTAGTTCTTCCAGAAGCACAGGCATATTTTCTTCCATTTCCTGCATTTCAGTTTGATTCTTATCTACAAACAAAAAACCAATAAATCCCATAACTAGCAGAACACCGGCCAGCACAACGAATATCATCTTTTTACCTCTGGGTTTTCCCCTGTCAATTATAGGGCCTTGTATATTTTTATTTATTTTATTCATAGGAATAAAGATACATATTTATTCATTTAATGAAGCTCATTCTTACTTGTTTTTGATTACTTTTTCTTCAAATGTAGAGGTTTTTGTGCATTTCCATTATCACCTCAAACCGTTGTGTAAAACATGGCAACAGCAAACTATCGAGCAAAGCACTGTAATTAATAGCCGTTGCATTTTATTTAGAATAATGAATTTGCATAAAAAATTAATTTTAGGTCATTTTAAAATGTAATTTGGTATTATGAAATACACAATACTTTTTTTATTGCTTATTATTTTATCAGCATGTGAAGAACAAAATGAAACAGTAGAATTTATTCAAGCTGTTGATAGTTCTTTACCTGACGAACAATTAATTAATGATTTAAATGATACGAACAATCCATTAAATTCTTTGCATCCATCCAATTTAAGCCCTGATAAATCGTGGATGGTGAATTTAAATATTCAGGAAGGAAATTTACTGAGTTATACCATTGTTTATCAAAATAGTGAAACCATTACAAAAGAAATTAATCCGGATATTTCTATAATTGGAGCTATTGATTACCCTGACCCGAAATGGTTAAATGATAGTATTTATGATATTCCAAATGCCGGAGGATTCACTAATGGATATTATGAAATTCAAATTCATAAAGACGGAACCTGTGAATATATTGAGCATTCCAACTGATTTGATAATGAAAAAATTGTATCTTAGTAATGTGAACAAATAGATGATGTTTGTGTGATAGGAGTATATGAACAGAAATAATACAAGCGAGTAAGCCTGTTCCGAGTTTATCGAGAGAATGTTTGCGTAATTGGAGTTAGAATATAACAAAAATTATTCAAACAAAAAGAAGTTCGGATGATATTTCTATTCAAAGATTAAAAAGTATATCGAATAGATAAGCCCACAGCCCACCCCATATCATTTCTCCCTGAAAAGAAATTCCACATTGGTCTGGCATCTAAACTTAATTGTAGAGGTGTATCCAATTCAACATTGAAATCATATTCCACACCTATATCGCCACCTATTCCTAAGGCACTACTATTAGATATCAACAATAACTGTGCTCCTGGCCCGGCAAACCAGTTAAACCCCTGGTCTATAGCCCATACCCATTGATAAATTCCAGCTATACTCATATAACTGGAACTATTTTTAGAATTCAATCCTAAATCCATTTCCAAACGATTAACATCCCCAAATCCATGTTGATAGGATATTTCTGCTCCCCCGCCATAATTACCTCCACCCAATCTTAATCCAATAGCATGTGGCTCTACCTGAGCATTCCCTGCATACGATATAACAAAAATTGTAATAAAAGCTAAAATTATCTTTTTCATAATATTTAATTTGTTGAGTGATAAAATTAACCCATCTTTTAGAAAAAATATTACTCACTTTAGATAGATATTAACATATGATATTAACAATATATAAACTATATAACTCAATTTAAAATATTGGCTTATATCGAACTCAGGTTAATACCCTACAAAAGATGATTTCACAAATATTACTTAAGCTTTTAATATTACAATTTCTTAAACGTAAAATTATAATTATAAACTTCTTCGGTATTGTGGTTTTCTTTTATTTTCAATTCTGAAAGTTTTTCCATCAATTTTACTTTTATACCTTCATCAGAATAATTCATATTAAGTATTTCTACTTTCCCTTCTTCATTAATTCTAAAACTAACTTTTACAAATTCGTACTTGTTTTTTTCAAGAGGCAAAGCACCACTCTTAAATTTCACAACCTCCTCTAACTTCTCTTTCATATTAATTGTCCTGGTTGCATAACTGTTATTAAACATTGTAAAACTATAAATTGCCGCTGTAATAATTATTGCTTTCATAATGCTATTTTTTAGATTGTTGTTTGTAATTTGACGCTTTACCCACCTTATTTGTTACAATGATAAATTATAAATATATAAGAGGTTTTTTTATAGATAAATGGTGAAAAATTGACCTCTTTTCTAATCTGCAAAAATCACATTAAGAAAAATAGTACTTTAGTAAAACAATTACATAACGACATTAAAAAGATTTGGCTTAAAATATCATGCATTGGGTTAAGAGACTTGAGTACAAGCGAAGCACTGGAGAAGTTTCGTGAGATTATTTTAATTAACCGGTTAATAACATTCGTTGTATTAATAATAATCTTATATATACCTATTGAATTAGTTCAAAATGGCACTAAGTTAGTTCCTGAAATATGTATAGAAGTCAGCTTTTTAACGTTGACCTTATTTTTTAACCATAAAAAATGGTTTAAGTTTTCAAAAATATATTTCTTTTTTGCCAGTATCATATCTATTCTTCCTATGATGTACATGGTGCCAGTTGGTGCAGGAAATGAATTTTTATTAATGCCTATTGCATTGATTCCTGCTATTTTGTATCAGAACAGATGGCTGGGCTTTTCTATGTTTTTATTTGTTGTCGCACTGTTCTTTTTCATTCTAAATACCAGAGAATGGGTGAATCCTATAATAGAAGTTACACCTGAGCAAATTGCATTTTTCCGAAACATATACCTGGCCATGGTATTTTTTATGGTTTTTATGATTGTGTTTTATTTCCGAACCATTGTTAATGATTTAGAAATTATCAATAAAACCAAAAATGAATTACTGGAAGCTTCAAATGAAGAAATCACAGCAAAAAAAGTGGAAATCGAAACACAGCACGAAGAGATTAAAGCCAGTATAAGTTATGCCAAAAGAATACAGCAAGCTATTTTACCATCAGATGATTTAATAAAAAAGAATTTGCCGCAATCTTTTGTCCTTTATAAACCTAAAGACATAGTTGCCGGTGATTTTTACTGGATGCATCTACTACCTGAACCAAATGGTTGGGATAGAAAGGGAGATATTATTCTGATTGCTTCTGCTGATTGTACAGGTCATGGAGTACCTGGAGCTATGGTTAGTGTAGTTTGTAATAATGCACTGAATCAATCGGTAAAGGAATATGGTATTACTGAACCCGGTTTAATCTTAGATAAAACCAGAGAATTGGTCATTAATGCTTTTTCCGAAAGTACAGATAACGTGCAAGATGGAATGGACATCTCACTTTGTTCATTGAATACGAAAACAAACGAACTTCAATTTTCAGGAGCAAATAATCCTTTTTGGCTGATTAGAGAGAATGCTACTGAAGTAAAGGAATTAAAAGCGGATAAACAACCCATCGGGAATTTCGAAAAAGCAGTTCCATTTTCTAATAAAACCATAAAACTTAATCCGAGAGATTCTTTTTATATTTTCTCAGATGGATATGCTGATCAGTTTGGAGGGGAAAAGGGAAAAAAATTCAAATACAAACCTTTTAAAGAATTGTTATTGTCAATTTGTAAAGAACCTTTAGATAAACAAAAAGAGTTATTAGACAAGCATTTCGAACAATGGAAAGGAAACTTGGAGCAAATTGATGATGTGTGCGTAATTGGAGTGAAGATATGAATAGAAATAGCGTATAAATTATCCTGAAAAAAAGGATATAATAATTGGAATAAAATTATAAATATATGAAAAAACTCACTTTATTATTATTCATTTTACCTTTAATCTTAATGTCATGTTCAAGCAGTAAAGAACCCATAGGAAATCAAATGAGCCTTACAGATCTTGGGACTACATCATGCCTGTTAATTGAAAAAGATTTTACTAATAAAGGAGGTAAAGTAACAGAATATAAAGAGCTGTACCTAAGGTGTTCTGTACAAGATTACTTTATAAAAATTTGTGAAAGTAATGTTAGTTTGGAAGATTTAAAACCGTACATCGGTAAAGGAATTACTGTTGATATGGAAGTGAAAATGGGAATGTGGGATCATTGTAATGAAAATCCGGCATATGCTCAAAGCAGAACAGGACCTTATGCGGTTATAAAGTCAATTGTTAAATGATTTTATTTGTTCGATGACTTAGCTTCTGCTTTAAGTTTTTTAACCTCAGCTTTCACAAATTTGCTATAAGCTTCGTCATGTGAATATTCTCCTTCATCTGCATTATATTTAATTAATGCAGTTGGAAAATCAAAACTCGACATATCCACACCTTTAAACATGCTTTCTTTCATCAAATCGACTTTGAATTCATACATGTATTTTCCATTAAACTCCGTTTTTTCTTTGGTTGATATTTGAATTCTCTCCGAAATATAATCAGGTTTACTAACTTCAACCATATATAAAGTTCCGCTAAATAAAATAAACTGAAATTTCCCTTTTTTTGACTTTGTCATCTGAACTATCTTGTTGTTTTGATAGAGTTTGACAATAGCACCATCCATCTTTTGATCCCCTTCATATAGATATCCTCTAACTTCCAAAGTACTTGACTTAGCAGACATAACAATAAAACCGGTAACACCAATAAAAATTATTAATGTTAAAATCAGAAAAGAAAAAACTTTATTTTTTTTCATAGTGATAAATTTTTTTTAAAGATAGCAAATAATTAAAATCGTATATTAGTATCATGAAAAAATTATATTTAGCATTAGTTCTTTTTTTTATCTTATTATATTCCTGTGCAAATATATTTAATGGATTAGTTCTTCCAAATCAATGCAAAAAATGTGAATTGATTAACAATGCTACAGGTGAAGTTTTATTTACTAATGAAGGTTGTGGAAGTGATAATACACACCTTGAAGAAGAAGCCCAGGTTAAGGCTTATGAAATGAGTAGGGGTTATTACAACCTTTGCGACCTGGAGGTAAGGTGTGAAACATGGAAGCAAGATTCTGAATAACTACAGTTTTATTAACTATCAGCTATTCTATTCGCACTAATTTCCTATAACATTAGTAATTATAAGATAAAAAAAGGAGTAGTAAATCACTACTCCTCAATAAATTACAACCTGTCTCGTCCTGAAATAGCGATACATTAAAACAATCGTGTAATGGGAACATCAAT
>CAYRAD010000137.1:2288-6761 GCA_964422135.1 uncultured Vicingus sp. | reverse complement strand
CCGAGTTTTCATCCATTTGTAAAAGGTTCCAGGACTTAACTCATTTATTTGAGGTTTCTCTAATACCATGTTGTTAATTCGCTTAGTTTCGTAATCAGAATTTAATTGTTTTAATTCATTATCTAATATTTCAGAAAAGTACTCAATATTTTCGGGTGATTTTTCAAATTCAATTAACCATTGGTGTTTCCCTTTTTTTCTTTTTTCAAAAAATACAGGAGCAGCTGTAAATTCTTTTATTACAGAATTTGTTGTAGCACAAGCTTTTGAGAGAGCTCTTTCAGCATTTTCGATAATTAATTCTTCACCAAAAGCATTAATAAAGTGATTTATTCTTCCAGTAACTTTAATTCTAAAAGGGTTTATAGAAGTAAATTCTACAGTATCCCCAATTACATATCTCCATAACCCAGCATTGGTTGAAATAACCATTGCATAGTTTTTATTTAATTGAACATCGGCTAACGTGATGGTTTTAGCAGAAGTCTTTTCTAATTCATTTTTTTCAATAAACTCATAAAACACACCATAATCTAACATTAATAACAGTTCTTCTACTTTACTTTGATCTTGTAAGCCAAAAAACCCTTCTGAAGCATTGTAATTTTCATAATAATTCATTTGATTATTCGGGATTAGCTTTTTAAATTGTTCTTTGTAGGGTGAAAAATTAACCCCTCCATGCATATACAATTCTAGATTGGGCCATATTTCTAGGATATTGTTTTTACCATAAATCTCAAGAATTCTTCTTAATAAGATTAAAGTCCAAGATGGAACGCCAGAAATATTTGACACATCTTCGTTAACAGTAGCATGAGCCATTTTCTCAATTTTCTTTTCCCAATCATTCATTAATGCTATGGATAATTTGGGGACTCTTCTTTGTTCTACCCACATCGGAAAATTTTTCATGATAATTGAAGATAAATCGCCATAATAGGAGTTGTTACTAAAAGAATTAACCTCTGTACTCCCTCCTACTACTAAGACTTTACCTTTAATTAATTTCGTTGTTGGATGATTATTATGGTAAATAGCCAACAAATCTTTGCCACCTTTGTAATGGCAATCTACCAAAGATTCTTTACTTACTGGAATAAATTTACTTCTCCCATCGGTTGTTCCAGAAGATTGAGCAAACCATTTAATTTCAGAAGGCCAAAGAATGTTTTGTTCGCCCTGTTTTATACGTATTATTTGATCTTTTAAACTTTCATAACTCTGTAATGGAACTCGTTGGGTGTAATCAGCATAGCTTTTAATAGATTGATAATCATACCTTTTCCCCCACTCTGTATTTTTTGCTGTATTTATCAGGTTAACAAATAATTCGTTTTGTACATCAATTGGATACTTCATAAAAAGTTCCATTTGATGAATTCGTTTTTTAATAATCCAGGAAAATACAGAGTTAATAATTTCCATTTGAGTAAAAAGTTCGAAAGTGTAAAGTTAAAAGTAAACTTTGTAACTTTATAAACTTTCAACTTTATAAACTTTTTGCTTTGAGATATACAGGTCAGATAAGAAAAATGCACACCAAATTAGAAGATTATGTTCAATACTATTTACCTATTGGTAATGAATTAGTACATATGAATCCATTGATAGGTAGAGAAATTTCTATGAATTATCAGCATAAAATAGAATGTATTAAATGTGGTAGAGAAACTGTAAAATCATTTAATCAAGGGTTTTGTTATCCTTGTTTTAGAGATGCTCCTGAAGCTGCAGATTGGTTTATTAACCCTGAAAAATCTCAAGCACATTTAGGTATTGAAGATAGAGATTTAAGTTATGAACAAGAAGTACAATTAAAGCCTCATGTCGTTTACTTATCTCTTACTAGTGGAGTTAAAGTTGGTGTAACCAGAGGCACACAAATACCAACAAGGTGGATAGACCAAGGTGCTGTTAAAGCCATAAAATTAGCTGAAACACCCAACCGATATTTAGCAGGAATGATAGAAGTAAGCTTAAAAGACCATATGGCTGATAAAACCAATTGGCGTAAAATGTTAATGAATATTTATCCCAACATTGATTTAATTGAAGCAAAACAGAAAACAAAAGAATTATTAGCGGAAGAATACCACCAATACATAGCTAAAACTGATGAAATCATAACTATTAATTTTCCTGTTACCGATTATCCAGTAAAAGTAAAAAGCATAGGATTTGATAAAGTTCCTGAATATTCGGGTGTTTTAAAAGGTATTAAAGGCCAATACCTTTACTTTGAAAACGGAATTGTACTCAATATTCGGAAACATGGTGGTTATGTTGTAACTTTAGCTTATTAATTTCAAAGATTATGAAAAAATATCTACTTATTCTTTTTTTTTTCTTTACTTTTTTCATTAATGCCCAATTGCCCGTTTTTACTGTTACAGAATTAGCCAATATGCCAACACCAATATCTAACAATGCAGTAGTAGAAGGTTGGGCAAATAATACTCCTTACGTATATTCCTTTGGCGGGATTGACAGTACTAAAATATGGTCGGGAATTACAAAAAAAGCTTTTCGTTACAATACGGTAACTGATGTTTGGGATACGATACCAGATTTGCCAAACCCAAATGCCGTAATCGCTTCAGCAGCAAGTTACGTAGATAGCATTATATACATAATGGGAGGCTATCAAGTCCTATCTAATGGTAATGAAATTTCTTCTAACATTGTGAACTGTTACGACCCAAGAACCAACTCCTATTTAAGCAATGGCGCAAATATTCCAACTCCTATTGACGACCATATGCAAGCAGTTTGGAATGACAGTTTGATTTATGTGATTACTGGTTGGAGTAACACAGGAAATGTACCCAATGTGCAAATTTATGATCCAGCGAATGATAATTGGTTGGTTGGCACACCTGTACCCAACAATAATACCTACAAAGCTTTTGGTGCTTCAGGAATAATTATTAATAATACAATCTTCTACCATGGTGGAGCCAGTACGGGATTTAATTTTCCAGGACAATCTACTTTAAGAATTGGACAAATAGACCCAAATAATCCTACCTTAATCACTTGGTCTAGCCAAACTACTAGTTTGGTTTCTTATCGTGCGGTTGCTATTTATGATTCTTGGACAGGTATGCCTGCGTTTATAGGTGGATCTGAAATCACTTATAATTATAATGGAATTGCCTATAATGGAACAGGTGGAGTTACACCTAAGGGATTTAGCATTGGTTCTGATAATACTTATCAATATGGAAAAACTAGTTTTCAAAGTATTTACCTTAACTCCCAAAACGATAGCATCCTACCTATAGACTTGAGAGGAGTTGCTTTTCCTTATGGAATTACGGGAATGCAAAACAGTTATGTCGCTGGTGGAATGTTAAGAAATCAACAAGTAAGCAATAAAACTATTATGTTCAATTTTCAGCATGCCGAAACTGTTAAAGAAAATATTAAATTAATTCGATTTCAAATTTACCCCAACCCAACATCTCAACAACTTAATTTAGTTTTTAAAAAAGCAGAAAATAGAACAATTTCTTTAATTGATATTTTAGGGAATGAAGTTTTTCAAACTAAATCCACCCAGCTTAACTTAAAAATAGATATTTCAAAATATCCAAAAGGTGTTTATTTTGTTAAAGTAGCATCAGAAAAAGGAAGTTCTATTACTCAAAAAATAATTATTCAATAAAAATTAAACGTCATTGCGAGTTTTCTCTGAACGGAGCCGAAGGGAAACGAAGCAATCTCATTTAATAAAAAGATTGCTTCACATTTCGTCCCTCAATGTTCGCAATGACGAACAAACTACTTCAAATACCTAAAATCGTGGTTATTTTTAATTTTCTGTAGTGATTCGTAAATCAACTTAATCACATTTTCGACATCTTCCTTATGCACCATTTCTACTGTGGTGTGCATATAACGCAATGGTAATGAAATTAATGCAGAAGTCACTCCTCCTGTTGCATAAGCAAATGCATCGGTATCGGTTCCTGTTGCTCTACTTACAGCTGCACGTTGAAAAGGGATTTTCTTTTTGTTGGCAGCATCAATAATTAATTTTAATAAATTATTCTGAACTGCTGGTCCAACAGTCAAAACTGGTCCTTTACCAGCATGGTTATCTCCTTCAACAATTTTCTTAATCATCGGTGTTTGAGTATCATGACAAACATCTGTAACTATAGCCACATCTGGTTTAATATTCTGCACCATCATTTCTGCTCCTCTTAACCCCACTTCTTCCTGAACAGAGTTGGTAATGTACAATCCAAAAGGTAATTTTACTTTATTTTCCTTTAACATACGAGCCACCTCAGCAATCATAAACCCACCTATTCTATTGTCTAAAGCCCTTCCTACATAGTATTTATTGTTTAAAATAATAAATTTGTCTTCATATGTAACCACACAACCTACATGAACGCCTAATTTTTCTACTTCTTTTTTCGTTACACACCCACAATCTAAAAATATATTATCCAATTTTGG
>CAYRAD010000137.1:0-2188 GCA_964422135.1 uncultured Vicingus sp. | reverse complement strand
ACAATGTGTGAATCAACATAAGGTTTTATGTATTCCAGCCACATTTTTTGTCCTTCAGATTCAAAACCTGTAGGAGCAGCATTATTAATGTAATTTTCTAAAAAAGAAATTGATTTCGAATTGACTATCGATTTTTTTGCCATGCCTTTTAAATTTATTATTTCCTATTTGGAAATTGATAAGAAACGAAATTAAGGTTTTGTATGATATGCAACAAGAATAAATTACTACTTAATTAGTTTTCTAATCATAAAAAATTACCTACTTATTTTATTAAAAAGATTACATTTGAAACCGATGAACGATGATAAAAAATATATGAGTTATTGCCTAGAATTAGCAAAAAAGGGAATCGGCTATGTTGCACCAAATCCTATGGTTGGTTGCGTAATCGTTTATGAAAATAAAATTATTGGAGAAGGATATCATCAAGAATACGGAAAAAATCATGCTGAAGTTAATGCAATAAATTCAGTCTCCAATAAAGATTTATTAAAAGAAAGTACACTTTATGTTAATTTGGAACCTTGTGCTCATTTTGGCAAAACTCCTCCCTGTTCTAATTTAATTATTGAAAATAAAATCCCCAAAGTGGTAGTCGGTTGTATTGATTCATATTCTGAGGTTTCAGGAAAAGGAATAGAAAATATGAAAGACGCTGGAATTGAAGTTAACGTTGGAATTTTGGAAAAAGAAGCGTTAGATTTAAATAAGCGTTTTTTCACTTTTCATAATAAAAAAAGACCATACATTATTTTAAAATGGGCTGAAACAAAAGATGGCTTCATAGATGTAGAGAGACCCACCACTGCGAACATTGAGGCACGAAATGCGAAGCAATCTCACCAATCAAAAGATTGCTTCCCGCTTTTGCTTTCGCAAAATACTCGCAATGACGTAAACAACTGGATTACAACTCCAAGCTCAAAAAAATTAGTCCACCAATGGAGGAGTGAAGAACAAGCCATTATGGTTGGTACCAACACTGCTTTAAATGATAATCCTCAGTTAAATGTAAGAGAAGTTACGGGTAATAATCCTTTGAGAATTATTTTGGATTTGAACTTAAGATTACATAAAAATCTAAATGTCTTCGACCAAACTATTCCAACCATTGTCTTGAATTACCATATTCAGGATAAACTAGAAAACCTAGAATTAGTAAAAGTTAATAAAAGCAAAGATTTAATTTCTCAAATTCTGGAAATACTCTACCAAAGAGAAATTCAATCGTTGATTATTGAAGGTGGAGCTCAATTGCTTAATACCTTTATCAAAAACAACAGTTGGGATGAAGCGAGAGTTTTTATTGGAAATAAATATTTCGAAGATGGCTTAAAAGCTCCTGTATTTAACAAAAGACCGTCAAAAAGTGAACACATTGAAACCGATATTCTAAACACGTATTTTAATGCTTGATATTTTACTTACTATAATCGCTTTTAACATCCTGATTATTATTTTTAAGCTGTTCCATAAATTCGGGATTGATAATTTACAGGCATTAATCGTTAATTATTTTATAGCTGGAATTTGTGGGTTATACTTCTCAGGACAGGAATTTTCCTTTCATTATGTCATTCATGCACCATGGATATTTCACGCAGCATTAATAGGAATTTTATTTGTCGTTACTTTTAGTTTTTATGCTACCGGAACTCAAAAAGTAGGAATAGCCATCACAACAGTAGCTAATAAATTATCATTATTAATTCCTGTTGGTGTTGCCCTTATTCTCTATCCAAATGAGCAACTAACCTTAATAAAAATAGTAGGTTTTATCTTGGCAATCATTGGCATCTATCTTTCCTCCACCAAAAAGAATAAATTATCATTTGACAAGAAATACTTATGGCTAATCATCTTGGTTTTTATTGGACAGGGTATGGCTGACAGTATTTTTAATAATGCTCAAAAAACAGTGGTAAATGATGAAGATAAAGGCTTGTTTTTTATGTGCTTATTATTGATTGCAGGTATAAGTGGGATATTAATTTTATTAGGAAAAGCAATAAAACAAAAACCAAATATTAAATTTAAAAACCTGCTTGGTGGAGTTATCTTTGGAATTCCCAACTTTGCCTCATTAATCTTCTTTTTTAATGCATTGGAAAATTCAGGTTTTGAAGCCTCTCAGGTTTTCCCTGTGGTGAGTATGGGAGTTGTAATTGGATCTGCTTTAGTTGGT
>CAYRAD010000136.1:1351-6771 GCA_964422135.1 uncultured Vicingus sp. | reverse complement strand
CCATTGGGGAAAAGGAGAAGAAGGGGATAAAAAAGAAGCAACTTTAACCTTATATATTCAAGCATTAAATGTTTTAAATGCTAGTAATATATTAAGTGTCTATGAATATACTGGTAATGCTTCTGATGATGGATTTTTAGATGCTTCATATCACCAGTCATTTATTGAAGATACTCACATTGATCCTCAATCTTTTAGAGATTTGTATTCTGCTAAAATGGATGATGGAAGTAGATATGCTTTACCTAGAAGAATTAGGTTAGGAATACAATTAAACTTTTAATTAGAAATTATTTTAAGATTATAATATGCAAAACGTAGCAAGTATAAAAAGTAAAATTGCTTTGAGTTTAATAGCAGTTTTAACCGTTACCAACGTTTATTCACGAAGAAATATCAACGGGAATAAGAGTGGAGGAGATAATCCAACCCCTACAGCGGGATGCGCATCAGCCACAGCAAAAGCCAGTTTGTCCTTAAACAATGTAAGAGCAAGAATAGAGGCTACCGGAGGAAGTATGTGGCAAGACAGGGCGAATGGTATTGCAGATTACGAAATACCAAAAAGAGGAAGTTCATCTGACCCAAAATATACCTCTATTTATGCTGGAGCATTGTGGATGGGGGGACAAGATGTGAATGGACAGTTAAAGATAGCAGCGGTAGATTACAGAAACATTGGGAATGATTTTTGGCCCGGGCCCTTAAATACCACTACTGCAGAGGTGGACGCACCAACTTGTACCAAGTATGATAAATTTTATGGTGTTTCCAGATCCATGGTAGATGAGTTTGTTGCTCATTACGATTGCATGGTAGATCCTACATGTGATGAAACTACTGAATATCCCAATTATCAAATACCCGATGAAATATTAAACTGGCCAGCACACGGTGATATTAGTTTAGGTCAAGATTGGCATTTAGCTCCATTTTATGATAAAGATGGAGATGATTTTTACGATCCTAATTCAGGCGATTATCCAAAATATGATTTAATAGGCGACATTGATTGTAGAACCACTCGAGATGTTCGTTTATTTGGAGATACCACTATCTGGTTTGTGTTTAACGATAAAGGAAGTGTACACTCAGAATCACAAGGGCCATCGATAGGAATGGAGATAAGAGGCCAAGCCTTTGCTTTTGCGACCAATGATGAAGTCAACAACATGACTTTTTACAACTATGAAATGATTAACCGTTCTTCATTTACTTTAACTAATACATATTTTGGGCAATGGGTTGACTCAGACTTAGGTGGATTTGATGATGATTATGTGGGTTGTGATGCATCCAGAGGATTGGGATATTGTTATAATGGTGATAATTTTGACGAAAATAATGGGGGACAAATCGGTTACGGGGCTACCCCACCAGCAGTAGGAGTAGATTTCTTTGAAGGACCTTATGCCGATAATGATGGGATAGATAACCCATTAACAACTATCGTGCAAGATGCCTTAGACTCCAATGGAATCCCTTATGGTGGATTAGGGATAGGTTATGGCGATGGCATTGTGGATAACGAACGTTATGGGATGCGTAAATTTGTTTACTATAATAAAGGTGGTGGTAGTCAAGGCGATCCAACTTCGGCATTAGAACGTTACAACTACATGAGAGGAATCTGGAGAGATGGATCTAACATGGTGTGGGGAGGAACAGGACATGTTTCCTCAGGAGGAACAGTACCTGCAGATATTTTATTTCCAGGAGATTCTGACCCCTATTTTTGGAGTACTCAAGGTATTAATGCTACACCAACAGATTGGTCAGAGTTTAACGAAGGTAATACTGCAGCAGACAGGCGATTTTTAGAATCCGCAGGACCATTTACGTTAGAGCCAGGAGCAGTGAATGATTTAACAGTAGGAGTAGTTTGGTCAAGGGCTGTAGTAGGAGACAACTGGTCGTCCGTACAATCATTACGGGTAGCAGATGATAAAGCACAAGCCTTGTTTGACAACTGCTTTAAAATAGCAGAGGGGCCAGATGCTCCAGACATCTCTTTCCAAGAGATGGATCAGGAATTATTGCTATACTTAACCAATAAAAAAGTATCCAATAATTACAACGAAACATATAATCAAAAGAATCCATTTATAGCTATCCCAGACACGATGAATGGTGTTTACCAAGGAACCGATGACGATAAAGACACCTTAAAGTTTTACAAATTTCAAGGTTATCAAGTGTATCAGGTAAAAAATGGTTTAATCACTGTATCAGAATTGGGTGATGTTTCAAAAGCTAGGTTACTAGCACAAGTTGACATTAAAGATGGTATTACTCAATTGATTAATTACACATTTGATGAAAACCTGCAAGCCAATGTTCCAAAAGAAATGGTAAAAGGAGCAGACGAAGGAATTAAACATTCTTTTAGAATAACCACCGATCTTTTTGCAACAGGCGATAATAGTCGATTGGTTAATCACAAAACTTATTACTACATGGCAATAGCTTATGGATACAATGAATTTAAACATTACAATCCATTGGATCCAGCTGCCTTAGACGGACAAACAGCACCATACATTCCGAGTAGGAAATTAGCAGGAGGACGAGGAATAACTTCATTTACAGCCATTCCCCACAATCCAGCACCAGAAGAAGGTGGAACCCTATCAAATTCAAAGTATGGAGATATGCCACAAATAACTAGAATAGAAGGGCAAGGAAATGGAGGAAATGATTTAGAGTTAACAGCAGCATCAGAGGCAGCAATAGTAGCCAATGGATATACCGACTATCCTGTTTACAAAGCAGGAAACGGACCTATACAAGTAAAAGTTGTTGACCCATTAAATGTGAGATCAGGAAAATATCGAGTTCAATTTAAAGATACAAATACAACAACTGTTGGTGATTTGACCGATGCTTTTTGGACACTACATTTACCAAACGGAGATACAATCAATTCAGATCAATTAATTACTGTTGAAAATGAGCAGTTATTTTTAGATCAAGGACTATCCATTACGATTAAACAAGCAGATGATCCAGGAGTAAATAAAGAATTAGGAAATGGATTAATTGGCTCAAGTGTGGAGTATGAAGACGCTACCTTAAGATGGTTAGGAGGCTTTAGCGATAGAGAAGGGCAAACAGATGCCAACTGGATACGTTCAGGGACTTCTACCTACGATGTAGGAACAGACTTAAGTGCTTTCAACGATAATGACAACCCACTTTTTCAGGATCCAGAACAAAATTTTGAAGGATTAGTAAATGGAACGTGGGCACCTTATCGATTGGTATCTTATTGGAAACTAAAAGATCCAGACCTTGATGAACCACAAATGGAAGATGCTGTTGGTTCATCACTCCTATCAGGAAGCTCTGTGAAAAACTCCCATTTAAAAGATATTTCATCTGTTGATATCGTATTTACCAACGATAAAACTAAGTGGAGTAGGTCTATGGTGTTAGAAGCAAGAAATGATGTTGTGCTAGCACAAGGAGGAGCCAAACATTTACAACTAAGAGTTGCTCCTAGTGTGGATAAAAGTGGAAGAAAATTAGGAGATCCTGGGTACGATCCCAATGAAGGTGATTTAGTTTCTACAACTGGAATGGGCTGGTTTCCTGGTTATGCTATTAATTTAGAAACAGGAGAGCGATTAAACATTGCTTTTGCAGAAGACAGTTGGTTAACAGGAAACAATGGTAGAGACATGAAATGGAACCCAACATCTGTTGAGGATGATGGAGTACCAACCTTGCCCGGATCACCATTACCATTAGTGATGGGAGGGAAACATTATGTGTATGTTTTCAGAGATGGAACATTTAACGGAACTACGTTTCCAACGTATGATGAAAGTGCAACGATTTATGGACAAATGTCAGACCCAACAGATGTGTCAGGACTTAAAAAAATGTTTGTATTCAGATCATGTATATGGGCTGGAGTACCGATGTTAGAACCAGGACATACGTTATTAGAAACTACAGCTAAAGTAAAACTGAGAGTAGAAAAACCATACAGAAGTTATGTAACAGCTTCAACAGAAAACGGAGGTTTACCAATGTATGAGTTCGATATGTCTGGCTTAGAAGTAGAGCTAGGAAGTACAACTGTAATGGATTCTGCACTGGCATTAATCAATGTTGTTCCTAACCCATATTATGCTTATTCAGAATATGAAAATAATAAGTTAGATAAAAGAATAAAAATCACCAATTTACCTGAAGTGTGTACCATTTCCATCTACAATGTTAATGGGACATTAATGAGAAGGTTTGTGAAAGGAGATCCAAAAACAAGCCTGGATTGGGATTTAACAAATTATGTAGATATTCCTATTGCTAGTGGAGTCTATTTAATACATGTAAGTGTGCCTAATGTTGGTGAAAGAACCCTTAAATGGTTCGGTATTATGAAACCTACTGACTTAAATGGTTTTAATTAAAAATCAATTCCTCCGATGAGTTAATATCATCGGCGAATTAAAAAAATATATTATGAAAAATTTATTTCTACTATTACTGTTTGTTGCTCAATTGTCAATTAAAAGCTACAGCCAAAACAATGCACCAATTGCTGAAAATGATACTTTTTATACAGCGTTTAATGATTCATTAAACTTTTTTCAATATTCTGGTTCTTTTGCTTTTGGAAACCCCAATCTATTAGCCAATGACAATGACCCCAATGGAGATAACATTATTATAGATACAGCTTTTTATAGTGGCCTGGGGGTTTTTAGTATTAGTACCGACACCATAAACTCAACGATTTATAAGTCTATAATAAAATATTTGCCTCAGCTCAATTATGTTGGATTAGATAGTTTTCAATATGTAATTAAAGATAATGGCATACCAGTTAAGTACGATACGACAATGGTTTACTTTAAGGTAAAATACCAAGAATTTGAACAGCTAGATTTGAATAACATTAATGCCCGATTAGGTTTGTATAATTTATTCAATGATATTACAAATTCTACACCTTCTTTTGAAGTGCCAAAAGGAAGTGGTTCTAATACCATTTTTGGTGCTAATTTATGGCTCGCAGGCAAAAACCAGGATACTGTTTATAATAGTTGTGAAAATTTTGGTAGCTTGTTGGCTTCGGATAATTCATATACCTTTTTTGGTTCGAGAAGTGGCCCAATTATGGATTCAGCAAGTTTTCAAGGATATGATTACAAATGGGATAGGCTTTGGAAAATAACTTCAAATGAAATAAATTATCATATTAATAACTGGATGAATCCCGGATATCAACCGATTGAAGTCATTGCCAATTGGCCAGCTCATGGAGATACCACTAAAGGACAGGCTTTTTACCTTGCTCCTTTTGTGGATAACAATGGAGATGGAATCTATAATCCTTATGATGGCGATTATCCAAAAATTAAAGGACAACAAGCTGTTTATAACATCTATAATGATGTGCGTGCAATTCC
>CAYRAD010000136.1:0-1251 GCA_964422135.1 uncultured Vicingus sp. | reverse complement strand
ATCAATGCATACTGAAGTCCATTATATGGCGTATGCTTACAATTGTCCTTCCGATTCTGCCATTAACAATACTATTTTTGTAGATTATACCATTTACAACCGCTCTAATTTAACTTACGACAGTACTTATATAGGTATGTGGACTGATTTTGATATTGGTGGGTATGTTGATGATTATGTTGGTTGTGATGTAGCTAGAAGTACTTTTTACGGATACAATGGAGATGATGTTGATGAAAATATCTTTGGAGGAATTGGTTATGGAATTCATCCTCCGGCTCAAGGAGTTACATTTTTGCAGGGAGCTAAACAAGATGATGATCAAATAGATAACCCTTTTACCCAAAATATGCAGAATGTAAATGATTCTAATGGAACTCCTTATGCAGGATTAGGAACAGGTTTTGGAGACGGGATAACAGACAATGAACATTGGGGAATGGAACATTTTGTATTTTATAATATTGGTGGAGGGAATCAAGGAGATCCTCAAACGGGATTTGAATATTACAATTTATTAAGTGGTAAATGGAGAGATGGAACTCCTTTTGAGTATTTTCTTAGCGGTGATACTACAAAGTATTTATATCCAGGTAGTTCTGACCCTCTTTGGTATGGTACTGGTGGAATTGTGACTACACCAGCAAATTGGTCAGATAGTTGGATTCCTGCAGACAGAAGAGGTTTAGGTTCGACCGGTCCTTTTACTTTTTACCCGGATAGTAGCATTACCATAACCTTAGCTTTTGTTTTTGGAAGAGATTACCAAGATACAGGAAATACTGCCGGAGTAATTGTAATGCAGGAACGGATAGATTCTATAAGAAGTTATTATAATACAGATTTCGTTTCTGTTTGTGGGGGAGCATTAAATGTGAACGATAAACCTAAAAATGAAAACGCTTTATTGGTTTATCCCAATCCATTTTATAGTAAGTTAACCATTAACTACGAACTCAACGATAAAGTAGCAATATTGGACATTTATAATTTAATTGGAGAGAAAATAACATCTCAAAAAATAACAAAAAATTCAACGGTGATAGATTTGTCAAAACAGTCCAATGGAATTTACTTTGTTACTATTACTGATGGAGAAAACAGGATAAGCAGAAAAGTTGTTAAGCAATAAACAAAAAGTCCTTAGAAAAAATTTCTAAGGACTTTCCTTTTACACTAATATTAACTATTTTAAGATTCGAAACTTAAATTTCTCAATCAACAAGAACATTACAGGCACAATTACTAAAG
>CAYRAD010000135.1:0-6780 GCA_964422135.1 uncultured Vicingus sp. | reverse complement strand
ATACAATTTTCTACCGAAAATTACTCGAACAGACAATGATTTTCTTACCCAAAATACACGTTATTTTAGCTATTTTTTGGAAAGAGTCAAAATAAAAAGTCCTGCCAATGACAGGACTTTTAAAAATAAATACACGTTTTCTATTTCAATACCAACTGCTTGTCTTTATCGTATTTAACAGAATACTTGAACTCCATTTTTTTGTTCAGTTTAGCCGGTAAATTAAAGCTCCAGCTTAACATTCCTGTGTCTTTAGTGTACGTTGCTTTCTCTGATGAAAGCAACAACACTTTTATTTCATCCAGGCTTGGCACAGGAATTTGATCTTCGATGATAATATCCACATCATTCGGACGATTGTTTTTAACACTTAATTCGTAGGTAAAAATTTTCATGATGTCGCCACCCAGTAACTCTCCTTTTTCTTCTTTTTTTACTAATTTTCTTCTTATAGAGATTCGTTCATCTCTACCTAAAGTAACAGCTAAAGAATCACCCATTACATCAGTGTTCAACATGGTTTCACCAATAAAGGTTCCTTCAAAATAAACATTAGCTGCAGCTGGTAACAGATTTAGTTCTTCAAATCCTTTGATGTTGGCTACTAAAAAGGCATCCTTATCTAATTTCGGTACCATGTAATATTGGTATTTTGCGTCCAGATTCTCATTTTTAATAGCAACCATGTGGTTTTGTCCATCAGAAGGAATAGAATAAGGAATAGAGATATCATACTCGATATTGGTCAGATTTTCGTTCATCGTAGCATAAAATGCTGATGTTTGTGCCGGAGATAAATCACTTTCTTTATCCTTATAATCTTCTGCTGCAGCTGATTTTGCCATTCCTACATATGCTCTATCTCTTCTATTGTCGTAGTATGTGCTTGGATTATAATAGTTTAAATACCAAACAGGTAATTCAGGTTTTACTTTACTTTTATTTGGGTTGTTGGTAGAAAGTTTTAAATTAACATTATCCCAGTTCTCACCAGAATTCTGATACACATTGGCTTTGCAGGTTAACTCAACAGGAGTATTTATTCCATTAGCCCTTAAATCATATTTTGGACTCCATGAAGCCTCATTTACGAGGTAGTTAACATCCATTGTTCCAGAAGTAGTTTCATTGGCAGAAACAGTTACCACAATTTGGTACTTTTGGAAAGTAGTGGTAGCGGTATATTTTTGAGCATTATCTGAATTAATCTTAGCCAATCTTGCTTGTAATACTTGTAATTTTTTATTGAGTTTATACTCTTCTTTTTTTACTTTGATTAAGGTGGAATTTATGTTATTGTATTTTTCCCTAAAAAAACTCATGGCATCTTTCAACAATGCCAACGAATCACTTTTCATGCTTTTATTGTTGATTAGCAACTGTTTTTCCAGTTCCAGAACATCCTTCCTGTATTTCAGTTCTTCCAAATCAAAATTCATAATGTCCAAAGAGTCCTGAATACCTTGTATCTCAGCAAGAATATTTTTTGGAATCTTTGGTGGTAAATAGGATGTTGGTGGCTGATAAACCTTGTATTTTGTATCTAGAATAATATAATTACCCCTTCCTTTTACCTGAATACTGTTAGCATTAATATTAGAAGAAATGCTATCGAATACAATATCAGTAACTCCTTTCTTAAGACTAAAATTTGCTTTTCTAAAAACTTGGGCTCCATTAAGGAAAACCGTTACATTTTTAATTTTTGAATTAACCAGCGTTTCATTGGCTGCGAATGCAACATTAATTATGGTTATTAATACGATTGATGTAAACAACTTCTTCATGACAATTTATTTTAGTTAATAATTTTACTCAATTGATGTACCTTTGATATTTATTCCATATTTTTAGTTAAAATTTAATGTTGATTTAATGAAGTTTAGGTGTTTAACAGACGAGGAATTAAAAGAGCTGGAGCAGGAATTCAAACATTTTTTAATAAGCAATAATGTTTATACAGAAGAATGGGTTGAACTCAACAAAAAAAAGGATAAAAGAGTAAAGGAACTTATTGAATTGTTCAGTGACATTGTGCTGGAGAAGGCTTTAAAAAATATTCGGTTTATCGAGCATATAATGCCTCACGATATCCAATCATTTAAGTGCGATGGAAATGAAATGATCCTAATAGGGATAACATCTAAAAATAAAAAAATAGATTTCACCAAAGATGTATTGAATGATTTTAAAGATGAACTGGATATTTTTAAAACAAGTAAACCTTACCATAAACAGAGAGAAATAGAAGTTTTTGAACTATTGCAATCGGGTTGTTCTATAATCGATGAAGAGCGTTTTAAGAAATTGGAACTTGCCTACACATATTCTACTAAACCTATTCAAAATTAATGAGAAGAGCTGCTATTATATTGCTTGTTTTGGGAAGTTTTAATCTAAAAGCTCAAACTGTTGGAGCTGTTAGAATTACGCTACAAAAATTTGCAGCTGATGCAGAACTCAAAAATGCATCCATTAGTTTTTATGCTCTGGATTTGGATTCCAACAAAATTATTGCAGGGTTAAGCCCCAATTTGAGTTTGGTACCTGCATCAACGATGAAACTGGTTACAACTTCAACAGCCTTAGAAATTTTGGGACCAAAAAAGCGTTTCCCGACAAGTATTAAATACGCTGGTGAAATAGATACTGCTTGCAGGATATTGAATGGTAACATCTATATTATTGGAGGTGGTGATCCTTGTCTGGGATCGGAGCGATTTGAAGGATATTACGGTGATTTTATTAATAAATGGGCAAAACAGATTATTGAATTAGGAATCGATTCAATAAACGGAAAAGTGATTGGAGATGCTTCAATTTTTAATGAACAAATGATTCCTTCTACATGGATATGGGGAGATTTAGGGAACTACTATGGTGCCGGCCCTTGTGGTTTAAGTATTTATGAAAATAAATGTAAAATTGAGTTGACATCCGGAAATAAAGGAGATTCTACAGAAATCACTTGTGTTTATCCTTACATTCCCAATTTAGAATTTGATAATTATGTAAAAAGTATGCTTACTAAAAAGGATGAATCTTATATTTTCGGTGCACCATATCAGGAAAACAGAATCATTAAAGGAGGAATACCACTAAATAAAAAAGAATTTATAATTAAAGGATCTATCCCTGATCCTGCATACTTGGCAGCATTTGAGCTGGATATGGAATTAAGAAAATTGGGAATTAAAATTGCAAATCCATCAACCACAATTAGAAAAATAAAAGCTAACAATGAAGCTTTGACCAATTCAAAAAAAAAGAACATCACCACAACCTGGTCACCTAAATTAAGCTCAATTATTGAGTTGACTAATACCTACAGCATAAATCTTTATGCCGAACACATTATGAATCAAATTGGTGTAAATAAATATGGTAGTGGCGATACGGGTTCCGGAACTCAAGCAACAACTGATTTTTGGAAAAAAAATGGTTTGGATATTGACGGATTTTATATTAATGACGGTAGCGGACTTTCCAGGTTTAACGCTATTTCTGCTAAACAACTTGTTGGTATTCTAAAGCATATGAATGAAAGCGAAAATAAGGAGTCTTTTTATAATACTTTACCCATAGCCGGAAAATCAGGAACATTAAGAAGTGTTGGAAAAGGAACTGCTGCAGAAGGAAAGGTGCATGCCAAAAGTGGTTACATGACTAGGGTAAGAAGTTACGCAGGTTATGTCAAAACCAAAAATAAGAGAAACATAGCATTCGCCTTAATTGTAAACAATTTTAACTGTTCTCCTTTTCAAATGAAAAAGAAGATGGAGAAAATAATGATTAAACTTGCTGAAATTGAGAAATAGTTAGTTTATTTCTGTTTAACGTGCTTTCCGTTTTTAAACTCACCTAATACAACAACATCTTTCACCCTTTCGTATTCTTTTACTGCCAATAGCATTGCCTTCTCAGTATCTCTTCTGATTTTAATTCCTGATTTACTTCCTTTGTTTCTTACTTCTATGTAAAACCCATCTCTTAATTTTGTAGGTTTTGTTGCCGGTCTTCCCATCTATTTCTATATTTTATTAGCGGACTAATTTACACTTTAAATAAAAAAAAACAAGGTTATAGGCAATTATTTTACGAATGAGCTGAATTTATTAACATTTTTTAAGTAATAGTTTAATACTACACTTTTCTCTATCATCCCTGATAGATTAGGGTGCTCAACCTTAATCCGTTTCTTTTTATTTTGCTTAACAGCACCATAGAAAGAAAAATGGGCACGAATAATGGCCCAGGCATGGTTAGGTTTTCCTGAAAATAAAAATTTGAAACCAGCTAATCCATCCAATAACAAACGTTGCAAAATAACAATAAATCGTTTGTTTTTAGGTAAATTTTTATGCAAAGCCAGTAAACTGTTTCTGAAGTTTAAAAATGTCTTTTGTGGTTTTATTTTGTTCAATGTACCTCCTCCTACATGATAAACTGTTGAATCAGGACAATACATGATTTTATAACCTGCGTTTTTTAACCTCCAGCATAAATCAATTTCTTCCATGTGGGCAAAAAAGAATTCATCTAAACCTCCAAACTCATGATATTCCTTAGACCTTATAAACAGACATGCTCCGGAAGCCCAAAACACTTCAACAACATCGTTATACTGGCCGGTATCTTTCTCTAATTCATCAAAAATTCTCCCCCTGCATAAAGGATAGCCCAGCCTATCCATAAAACCACCTGCAGCCCCTGCATATTCAAAATAATCCTTGTTCTTAAAGTCTTTAATTTTGGGTTGGCATGCAACAATTTTATTATCAGTATCCAACAGGTTTAACATCGGCTGTAACCAATTCTCTGTTATTTCAACATCTGAATTAAGCAAAAGATAATACTCAGCCTTAATTTGCTTTAAAGCTTTGTTATAGCCACCTGCAAAACCATAGTTTTTATCCAAACCAACAATTCTGACCTCAGGAAAGTTTGCCTGTAAAAATGCAACAGAATCATCTGTAGAATCATTATCAGCAACAATAATCTCTGCAATATCTGAAGAATAAGAAACCACAGCAGGTAAAAATTTCTCCAGGAAATTTTTACCATTCCAATTCAGAATAACAACTGCAATTCTTTTATTCAAAACTAATTACCTGGGGTTATTAAAATTATCATCACTATGATCTCCGTAATGATTAATATTATTTTCATTTTCCATATCAATAGGCTGGTTAGTTCTTTTGTGTAACTGAACCTTCCATTGGGCATTATAAATATACCCCGGCATATCAGAATGCAAAAGAGGGTAATCGTTACTTACCAAATCAGGATTATAAAAAACGAATTTTTTATTACTAAACTCTCCTATTTTGTAATAATGCCATATTTCATAAGGATACGCATTGGGTTCACTAGGGTATTCGCTTCTTGAATTTGGTTTGCCATATTTTAAATACACAATACCCCGATCAGTAGTATATCCTTTCTTTATGGCTGTAGAAAAATATTTATTAACTGTTTCAACCTCTATAGCATAATTGGCCCATTCTTTTTCAGGGTCAGTAGCATTCCTGTTTATCCAAAAATTATAGAAATATTGTTTCATTAAATCTTCATCACCACCTTTTAACTGATTATGTGCAAAATTTATTTCAATTTGTGTTGAAATAGGTTCAATACTTTTAATGTACTCTTCTAATTGTTTTTTATCCATTTTAGCAACAAATGAATTTAGATAATCAGTAGAAACCAACAAAGGTGTAGCATTAGGATTACTTCGCTGAAAAAATATTTTTTTATTAATAAGGAGGTCATTAGTTTTATTTCTTGCTTCAATAACCAGGTTATAATTGCCTGAAGCTAAATCTTTTATCGTGAACGACTTTAAGACAATATTTACTGGTTTTGCCGTTTCTCTTGAAAATCCTTTAAAACTACCCACTATTTTATTCGACTCATAAGATTCAATAAAATAACTAATAAGGAAATTTTCATTTTCACCTATGGCTTTATCAAGGTTATATAATTCTGCATAAAATGCTATCTTATCAAATGTTTCGGGGTAGTAATCAGATGTATATGGAATAATGTCAAATCCGTTTTTAGAAATGATAGTTTTTTTTGTTGTTTTACTAAGCGACTCTATTAATTCAATATCAGAGATTCCTATTTTGTTATTAGGATAATCTACCGAAAGTATTTGAGTTGATTTAAAAGGAGTGTCAGAAGTATTGATATCTTTAATGGATATTTCAAATTCATACTTTCCATTTTCAAGGGAAATTCTTTGTTGATCCATAAAGTTTACTTTCTCAGCTAAAGAATCTTTTATCTCCGGACTCAATAAATTATACTTCTTAAATTTCTTTATCTCATCTCCTTGCTTAAAAATAAATGTTATTTCGATAGTACTTTGAAAATTATCAGATGCTGTTCTCTTATAAACAGCCGAATTACCAACAACTGATAAATAGGTTTCAATATACGGACCGGCATCAGGTGAGTTGAAGGTGCAATATGTAAAATAAGCTTTTAGATTGTTACCATACGAATAGCTTGAAATAAAAAAAACGAATAGTATGTATATGTATTTTCTCATTATTAGTTTATGAAATGTAAAATTACAATTTATCTTGTATAAAGTAACATATAATTGATAAACGGTAGGAATAGTAAATTAATTTTTATCTTTTTGATTTTTAATTGTTCAGGTAAGTTTATTGAGTAAAAAAAGAAAAAAATATTCCAAATTTAAAATCAATTGCTACTTTTGCAGCGGAGAAATGGCAGAGTGGTCGAATGCGGCAGTCTTGAAAACTGTTG
>CAYRAD010000134.1:0-6826 GCA_964422135.1 uncultured Vicingus sp. | reverse complement strand
ATCCCATGACCTTTCCATAACTCATTGAAAATATGTTGTGAGGTCAGGATTTCTGTAGTTTAACTGCGGTTGCTTTTCCTGTCCTCTGAAACTAAAATATGAAAATCATGTCGTTAATCAAAAAAACAGCAGACTACCTCAGATTTATAAAATTTTCCCATAATATAACCGGCAGCAAGCAACTCACCTCTTTTACCTGTACTTCTTCCTTCTAAAGCATCACTAGCTAAAAATGTAACTTCATTTTTTAAATTATTCTTAAGCTTTGTTTGAGAAAAAACAAATGTAGAAGGTAAAAAAATTAACACAATTGATAGTAGCTTCATATTAGTTATTTTTATTTTTTTTCAAATTTACTTCAAATTTATAAGAATAAATTTCTCTTTTACTTTATTCTTTAATTAGAATAAATACTTTTGTTCCCATGAAAAAAATAAGCTCTATATTCTTTTTTTATATACTGATAATTGCTTGCAATACTAATGAAAAACAGGTAAGTGATAAAACAGATATTGACCAGGTTTCAGGTGCCACAAAAAAATCGATGTTGCATTACGAAAAAGAAATACATTTAAAAAATATCAAACAAATTACTTTTGGTGGAGATAATGCTGAAGCCTATTTTAGCTTTAATGATAAACACTTAATAACACAAATAACTAATAAAGATTGGGGCATTTCATGTGATCAAATATTTTTATTGGATGTTGATTCCATTTATAAAAACAGTCAACCTAAAATGATTAGTACTGGTAAAGGAAGAACCACTTGTTCTTATTTTTTACCCGGTGATACTACTTTCATTTATGCAAGCACACAACTTAAGGATGAGAATTGCCCTCCCAAACCGGAGAAAAGAGAAGACGGAAAGTATGTTTGGCCAATTTACGAAAGCTTTGACATTTTTGTAGCTGATATAAATGGAAATATACTTCAACAATTAACCGATACACCTGGATATGATGCTGAAGCTACAGTTTCTCCTATTGGAGATAAAATTGTTTTTACTTCCATCCGAACAGGTGATTTAGAGCTTTATACTATGAATATTGATGGCTCTGACGTAAAGCAGATAACCAACGAATTAGGTTATGATGGTGGAGCTTTTTTCTCTCCGGATGGAGAGAAACTAATTTTTAGAGCTTCTCGGCCAAAAACTGATAAAGAAATTAGAGAATACAAACAACTTCTGGCAGAAGGTTTAGTTCAACCAGTAGCTATGGAATTGTTTATCTGTAATGTTGATGGTAGTGATTTGAAACAAATTACTCATTTAGGTGGAGCAAACTGGGCTCCATTTTTTCACCCTTCTGGAAAGAAAATATTATTTTCTTCCAATCATGGAACTGAAAAAGGTTATCCATTTAATTTATTTTTAATAAATATAGATGGTTCAGGTCTAGAACAAGTTACTTACGATGGTGTTTTTGATGCCTTTCCTGTATTTAGCAACGATGGGAAAAAATTAATATTTAGCAGTAACAGAAACAACGGTGGTAATCATGATACCAATTTGTTCTTGGTAGATTGGGAAGATTAGCCTGTATTAAATTTCAGTTCTTCAAAATTTTAATTCGTATTATTCTATTTTATTTTCTAAATTTAGATTTCTAATCTAATTAATAATATATCATGAAAATAAAATTCATACTCCTTTCGGTCTTAATTTTTGCCACTACTATCGCTACAATTGCACAAAATAATAAAGATTTTTCTCAAAATTTGAATGAAGAAATACCTTATTATTATGAGAACGGAATTAAAATGAGTTCTAAAAATAAAGTTCCATTATTGTTTTCAGGTATTAATGATATAGTGAATGGTGAAACTCCTGAAAAAAAGGCTATGGACTGGATATCAAATCATCAGAGAATATTAAAAATTGATAATTTATCTGATTTAAAAGTTCGGTTTCAGAGAAATAGCTTATCAGGTCAAACAGTTAGATTCCAACAATTTCTTAACAACATTCCGGTTTATCATTCAGAAATTACGGTTCATATAGCACCAAACAATAAGGTAACATATGTTGATAATACTTATGATGCTTCAGTTCTAAAAATTAAAACTTCTCCTTCTCTTTCAAAAGAAGATGCATTCCAACTGGCTAAAGAGAAAATAAAAGCAAGTGAGAAAATAGCTTATTCAGAAAATCACTTATTTATATTTAATCCATCAAATGCAATTAAAACAAAATTAGTCTATAAAGTGATTATTGAATCCGATTTTCCTATTGGTAGCTGGGAAATTATGGTAGATGCACAAACCGGTAAAATAATAAGGGCTGTTGATAAAGCTTATTATAATAAAAAGAAAAAACAAGGGTCAAATCAAAAAACACCGGTAAATGGAATAGGAAATGTTTTTGATCCAGATCCATTATCATATACCGGTTCCAGTTATGGAGGAAATTATTCCGACAATAGTGATGCAACTAATGCTCAATTGGATGCGGCAACTGTTTCTGTTACCCTTTTAGATATTGATTTAACAACAGGAACTTATAAACTCAGCGGTCCTTATGCTGAAGTTCAGGATTTTGAATCACCTAGTAAAGGTTTATTTACACAATCTACAAATGATTTTAGTTTTAATCGGTCTGATGATGCTTTTGAAGCTGTTAATTGTTACTATATGATAGACAAAAGCATGAGATATATTAATGAAACCTTAGGTATCCCTTTAATACCTTATCAATATTCGACTGGAGTAAGATATGACCCCAGTGGTTTAAGCGGAGCTGATAATTCACACTACATGCCGGGATCAGGAAGACTTGCTTTTGGTGAAGGTGGTGTAGATGATGCAGAAGATGCTGATGTTATCATTCATGAGTTGGGTCATGGAGTACATGATTGGTTAACTGGTGGATCAGCATCCTCATCACAGGGGTTAGGAGAAGGTTCCGGTGACTATTGGGGACAATCATACAGCAGAAGTTTGGGACAATGGACATCTTCTGATCCTGAATATCAATGGTTTTTTAGTTGGGATGGACATAACACTTTTTGGAACGGTAGAATTACCAATTACACGGCTTCATATCCCGGAGGGTTAACCGGAGCTATTCATACCGATGGACAGATATGGGCAACAGCATTGATGCGAATCTATGATATCATTGGTAGGGAGAAAACGGATAAAGCTTTTCTGGAAGGATTAGCCATGACCGGTTCATCTTCCAATCAACAAAGTGCTGCAATTGCTGTCCGACAAGCTGCAATTGATATGGGATATAGTTGTCCGGATATTGATGTGTTTACAACAGAATTTACGGCAACAGGATACAATCTACCAGCTTTAAATCTATCGCAATTTCCTCCTGTTATTTCCGATGTTGTTGAATGTGTATCAGGAATTCCAGCTGATATAATTGGCAATGGAAATAGTTTAAACTGGTACGATGATCCAGCTCTTACTAATCTATTGCAAACAGGAGACACACTAAACACAGGAGAAACCACTCCCGGAACATATACTTACTATGTAAAATACAGTAACCCTGCTTGTTCGGTAGCTCCTGCAGATACAGTAACATTAATTATCAATAATTTGCCTAATGTTACTGCAAGCATTGATACAGCTTTATGTATAGGAGATACGGCTATAATTAATGTTACTGGAAATGCCTCTTCATATAGCTGGGATAATGGGTTGGGTTCAAATCAATCTTACTCCGTTTATCCAAATTTTACAACTTTATATTCAGTAACTGGTATTGATGGTAATGGGTGCTCCAATTCTGATTCAGTGCTAATTTCTGTGAATTCTTTACCTATTATAATAGCAAGTTCTACTGATATCACTATTTGCCAGGGAAGTCAGATTACTTTAACTGGAAGTGGAGGTAGTTCTTATTTGTGGGATAATGGTGTTGTTGATGGTAATTCATTTACTCCTTCAAATACAACAACATATACTGTTACCGGAACTGATGGTAACTCATGTAAAAATACTGATCAAATTACCATTGTAGTAAATCCTTTACCAACTATTAACATTAGCGGAAACAATACTTTATGCGATGGTGATTCTACTACACTTACGGCAAGTGGTGGAACTTATTATGTCTGGAATACAAGTGATACAACCGATATAATCAATGTAACCCCTCTATCTACAACAATATATGATGTTACTGGATACGATAGCAATGGATGCAGTAATTCCTCACAAATAACAGTAACCATAAATTCCTTACCAATAATTACAGCAAGTTCGGATACCACTATTTGTCAAGGTGATACGGTAATAATTAATGCTTCTGGTGCAATTAATTATTCTTGGGATAATGGTTTTTCAGGACAATCACAACTTGTTATCCCGGACTCCACAACAACGTATATTGTCACAGGTTTGGATATTAATGGATGTACTAATAATGATTCAGTTATTGTTAATGTGAATATATGTACTTCAGTTAATAATATTACTGCTGGAAACTTACAAGTATATCCTGTACCTGCTTCGGATTTAATTCATGTTAATATGGATTCTTTTGTATTAGGAACTAGCATTCAGCTATTTGACGACTTAGGAAGGTTGGTTTTTCAAATGACACCTAAATCAAGAAAATCAATAATTAATCTTAGTAATTTTTCTAAAGGAATTTACACCTTAAGTTTAAATACAGGTAGAGAAATTATTATTCAAAAAATCATTAAAGAATAGCACTAAAAAATTTAATTTCTTTAAATTATTTTATACTTTTAATTCTTTCTAAAACAAGATATTATGCACAATATATTAAAGTCCTTTTTTAAACTAGGAATAACTCTTCTATTTATAGTAAGTACTTTTATAAGATGTGGAAATGATCCTAATGAAATCATAGAAATAAACCCCGCATTCGGACAATATATTTCCGCATTTACTTCAGGTGTAATATCCAGCGAATCGACCATTCGGATTCGTTTAATGGAAGATAATATCAATTATAATAATAATGGAGAACCTATTGACAAAGATCTTTTTGATTTTTCACCCAACATTGATGGAGATGCCTATTGGGTTGACGAACGTACCATAGAATTTCAGCCTAAAGAAAAAATGCCTTCAGGTACTGTTTTTGTCGGAGAATTTGAATTGAGTGCATTATTGGATAAATTACCTAAAGACCTTCAGATTTTTAAATTTCAATTTCAAACTATCCAACAAGCTTTTATAGTTGATTTAGGAACCTATCAAACCTATGAAAAAACTAAGCTGCAATTAAATAAACTACCCGGTATTATTCGTACAGCTGATGTAATAAAAGCTGAAGAAATAGAAAAGGTTTTAACAGCAGAACAAGACGGTAAATCATTAAAAATTATCTGGGAACATGATGCTGATAGGAAAATTCATCACTTTCAAATTGAAAATGTGGTAAGAAAAGAAACAGCCGAAGAAGTAAAAGTAACCTGGAATGGTGAACCTATTAACATTGAAAACTCAAAAGGAGAACAACTGGTTGAAATTCCTTCTTTAAGTGATTTTAAAGTACTGAATATTGAAGTAGTCCAACAGCCTGAACAATACGTCCTTTTAGAATTTTCTGATCCGCTTAATGAAACTCAAAATTTAGATGGATTAATACGGTTAGAACATAACTCTTCACTAAGGTATATCATTGAAAACAATCAGGTAAAGGTTTATCCACCTGTTCGACAAACAGGCTCCAGAAAATTATTTATTGAAACCGGAATAAAAAACATTCTGAACTATAAAATGAAAAAAGGTACTCAGATAGATGTAGTTTTTGAAGACATTAAACCTGCAGTTCGATTAGTGGACAAAGGAGTAATCTTACCAAGTAGTGATGGATTAATATTCCCTTTCGAAGCTGTTAATCTTAAAGCAGTCAACGTTCGTGTAATACAGATATTTGAAAACAATGTGGCTCAGTTTTTACAGGTCAACCAATTAGATGGTGATAGACAGTTGAAGAGAGTTGGAAGGTTAATACACAAAGAAACTATTCAGTTGAACTCGAAGTCACCAATCGATTTCGGAAAATGGAACACCTTCTCACTCGATTTATCAAAACTCATTAATGCTGAACCCGGTGCAATCTATAAAATTGAATTGAGTTTCACTAAATCATTTTCTCTTTACCCATGTGATGGTGATGATGTTGATGATAGTGAAATGGAGAGCATGGAAGATAATTGGGATAATGATGATGAAACAGAAAGTAGTAACTGGGATTATTATGATGATTACTACTACGATGATTATTACTATTATGACGATTATTATGATTATAATTATCAGGATAGAGATGACCCGTGTACTAAATCCTACTACGGAAAAAGAAGAAATGTAAGTAGAAATGTATTGGCTTCCGATTTAGGTATTATCGCTAAATCAGGAAACAATAACAATATGAGATTTGCTGTTACTGACTTAAGAACTACAGAACCTCTTTCAGGTGTTACATTAGAAGTATATAATTACCAGCAACAATTATTAGGCACCATTCAGACCGATAACGAAGGTTTAGCTTCATTAAATTTAGAGAATAAGCCCTTTTTATTAATTGCTAAAAAAGGAACTCAGAAAGGTTACCTAAGATTAGATGATGGCTCCTCTCTTTCACTTAGTAAATTTGATGTTCATGGAGAAGTAGTTCAGAAAGGAATAAAAGGATTTATATACGGAGAAAGAGGTGTTTGGAGACCTGGAGATTCATTGTTTGTAATGTTTATTTTAGAAGATGAAGATAAATTATTACCTAAAAACCATCCGGTATCATTCGAGTTATTTAATCCACAAGGACAACTGGTTACAAAAATGGTTAAAACTAATGGTATAAATGGGTTTTATAATTTCTCAACCAAAACCG
>CAYRAD010000133.1:0-6874 GCA_964422135.1 uncultured Vicingus sp. | reverse complement strand
AGCAGTTACAGTTGGGACAATGGTGTAACCGATGGTCTTCCTTTTACCCCAGCAACAACAACCTTATATACTATAACCGGAACAGATGGTAACAACTGTCAGAATACCGATACCATAACGATAACCGTCAACCCATTACCAACAGTAGTAGCTAATGCAACGAGTACAAGTATATGTACAGGTGATTCGCTAACTTTGACCGGTAGTGGAGCGAGCAGTTACAGTTGGGACAATGGTGTAACCGATGGTGTAGCCTTTACCCCTGCATCAACAACCTTATATACAGTAACCGGAACAGATGGTAACAACTGTCAGAATACTGATACCATAACAGTAACAGTTACTAATTGTTCTGTTCCTCCTGTAGCCAACTTTACATCAACAAATACTGCAATTTGTGTAGGAGATTGTATTGATTTTACAGATTTGAGTACAGGAACACCAACAGCTTGGGCATGGTACTTTATTGGGGCAGATACAACAACATCTGCATCACAAAATCCAACAAATATTTGTTACAGTACAACTGGAACTTATGATGTATCATTAGTAGTTACCAATGCCTATGGACAAGACTCATTATATATGGCAGGCTTTATAACCGTCAACCCATTACCAACAGTAGTAGCCAATGCAACGAGTACAAGTATATGTGCAGGTGATACACTAACCTTAACCGGCAGCGGAGCGAGCAGTTACAGTTGGGATAATGGTGTAACCGATGGTGTAGCCTTTACTCCAGCATCAACAACCTTATATACGGTGACTGGTACTGATGGAAATAATTGTGTAAATACGGATGGTATTACTGCGGTTGTTAATCCAATACCAGTTATTATAGCAAATAATGATACCACGATTTGTGCCAGTGAATATGCTTACTTATCTGCAACAGGAGGAATTTCGTACTATTGGGATAATGCACTTGGAAATGGACAAAATCATACTGTTTCACCTTCCACAACAACAACTTATACCGTAACAGGAGAAGATATTAATGGTTGTTCTTCTACTGACGTGGTGGTAGTGACAGTTGATAACAGTACTTGCTTTAATATACCCAATGTATTCTCTCCGAATGGAGATGGAAAAAATGATACATGGATATTAAGAGGAATTGAACAATTTCCAAATGTGAGTGTTAAAATATTCAACAGGTGGGGTGGAGAGATGTTTAGTTCTATCGGTTATACAGAAGCATGGGATGGCACATTTAATGGTACTCCATCTCCGTCGGCAACATATTATTATATAATTGATTTAGGTGATGATCAGGAGCCTATTTCAGGAACTGTTAATATAATCAGATAAAATTGATGAGTATGAAAAATAGGATAAAAACAATAATAATGGTATTAGTGTTAACAGCATCAGGAACTTATGCTCAGCAATTACCATTAACGAGCCAATACATGTTTAATGATTATTTACTTAATCCTGCAGTTGGAGGAAGTTTAGATTATATTCCAGTTGCTTTATCTATCAGATCTCAGTGGTCGGGTTTAGAAGGATCTCCAAAAACTCAGTTTTTAAGTGCACATTCTAAATTGGGGACAAAAATTGGAGTTGGAGGATATGTGTTTAAAGATGAAACAGGTCCTATAAGTGAACAAGGAATTCAATTATCTTATTCTTATCATATTAAAACATCTGATGAAACACATCTTTCATTAGGGTTGGGTGCTATGTTATTTAGTCATTTTATATCTGAATCTAATTTAAATTTTGATGAACCAGATGATATAGCTTTAAGTAATATAAAGCAAAATGCAGTGTCTCCTGATGCGAGTTTTGGTGTTTTGTTTTATTCTGACAATTACAAGGTTGGTATTTCAGTTCCTCAAATATTTCAGAATAATTTATATAAGAATTTAACAAGTGATAATCAAAATAATCTGGTAAGGCATTATTTTATTCATGGGGAGATATCTTTTGATGTTAGTGATGATTTTGATATAGTACCGGGTATGCTCACCAAAATAGTATCTGGTTCACCACCTCAATTTGATGTTAGTGCAAAAGGACTTTATAAGAAAAAATATTGGGTAGGAATATCGTATAGACACGAAGAATCAGTTGTGAGTATGGTGGGATTAACTTACAAAAAATTTCAGGCAGGTTATTCTTATGATTTTACAATGACCGATATTAAAGATTATTCTTCAGGATCACATGAATTGTATCTGGCCTTAATTCTTGGAAAAAAGAAGGCTTCTATATCTAAATTTCAATAAATAATTATTCAATTTCTTTATTAAAGAATTGGTTTAATTTTGAGAGAGGTTTAAATAGAAGGGTAAATGGTTTTGGTTTTAACCCGTTAATTTCCCATGCCTTTCGGTCTTCTTTATTGGCTTTTAGCCTGTTGGAAATGCTTATATTACTAACTCCTCCAATCCTCATTTTCACGATAACCCTTGGTAAGTAACCAATTTGTAATTTATTTTTGTGAATAAAACGAAGCATTATCTCATAATCTGCAGCAGATTTAAAATCGAGGTTAAAATAACCGAATTGTTCGTAAGCTGATTTTTTAACAAAAAAAGTAGGGTGGGGAGGCATCCATCCTTTAAAAAATAAACCTTCTTTGTAGTCTCCTGATTTCCAGTAACGAATTACTTTGTTAATATTAGAACGGTCAACATAAACCAAATCAGCATACGAGGCATCAAGATTTTCTTTTTCAAATAAACGAACAACATCTTTGATTACATTATTATCCTTATATACATCATCCGAATTAAGAATGGCAATTATATTTCCTGTTGAAAGTTGTACTCCTTTGTTTATCGCATCGTATAAACCCTCATCTTTTTCACAAACTATTTTTGCAATTTTTTCTTTGTAACTTTTTACGATTTTCAGGGTGTTATCGGTTGATTGACCATCAACAATAATATACTCAATATTAGTGTAACTTTGACTAATTACGGATTGGATGGTGTCTTCAATAGTAACTTCACTATTGTAACAGACAGTTACTATTGATACTTTGGGGTTCATTAATTTCTTGAGATAACGCAATTTTCCAATACTAGCATATCCATTTGCGTTCTTAAATAGCAATCTATGGCTTCTTTTGGCGTATTAACAATAGGTTCATTTTCGTTAAAAGAAGTATTTAACAGAATAGGAGTTTTGGTTTTTTGTCGGAATTTTTCTATCAAGTCATAATAACGATCTCCTTTTTCTACAGTTTGTAAACGACCTGTACCATCAACATGCGTTACGGCAGGAATTTCAGTGTGTTTTTCTTTTTTGATGGGATAAACTTTTTCCATAAACGGAACTTTGTCTGTTTTTTCGAAATATTCGGGAACATATTCTTCCAGTATAGATGGAGCAAACGGTCTGAAGCTTTCCCTACGTTTTATTTTGGAATTTAATAACTCTTTGGCGTCTGTTCTTCTGGGATCAACAATGATGGATCGATGGCCTAAGGCTCGAGGGCCAAACTCTGCTCTTCCCTGAAACCAACCAATTACATTCCCATTAATCAATCCCTCTGAAACTACTTCTATGAGCTCCTGTTCATTATATCGGGTATAATTTATATTTTCACTGTTTAAGTAAATTTCAATTTCCTCGTTTGAGAATTTTGAACCCGTATAAGCATTATAAATCGGAGCTAAACGTTCCTCCCCCAAAATATGATTGTACAACCATAGAGCAGATCCCATGGCTGTTCCAGCATCATGTCCGGCAGAAGGGATGTAAATATTTTTAAATGAAGTTCTTTCCAGCACTTTACCATTAGCAACAGAGTTTTGGGCAACTCCGCCGGCAATGCAAATATTTTCCATTCCTGTTCTTTTTTGAAGATGATTGAGAATATGAAAAATCAATTCTTCTGTAACGCGTTGAACAGAAGTAGCAATATCTTTGTGTTTTTGAGATAACTCTTCTCCTTTTTTTCTTGCCGGCCCTAATAGTTTCTCCAATTCTTCAGAAAAAATGGGTTCTATGTGAGGATCACCATTTTCCCAGCTCATGCTTACACCCACATCACTATGGGTAAAATATTTGGTATCTAACTCAAACAAACCATTATCCTTGAATAGTATTACTTTTTTTAATTCATCAACATATTTGGGTTCACCGTATGGTGCTAAACCCATTACTTTGTATTCATCGCCATAATGAGGAAAACCAAGGTATTGGGTAAGTGAAGTATAAAAAATTCCCGCTGAGTGAGGGTAAATAACAGTATCTAAAACCTCAATTTTTTTGTCTTTTCCTGTTCCAATCATGGTGGAAGTAAAATCACCAAAGCCATCAATAGATAAAATAGCTGATTCTTTAAATGGTGAAGCAAAAAAAGCACTGGCCATATGGCTTCTGTGATGCTCAACATTTTTTACTTCTGCTTTAATCTGTTCTTCAGGGAGGTTAAAAATTTTGCTTAATTCTCCTTTAACACCAACAATTTTTTTGGAGTTTGCTAATCGACTCTTAAGTGTTTTTACAGAAATTAAGTTTTTTACCGAATGCAATATCTTTTTATGCAGATTAGCTGAAGGATCACGTGAAATAGTGATGTAATCAACTTGTGTGATATCGATATTTGCATCTCTCAAGCAAAATTTTATAGCTTCAGAAGGAAATCCTGCCCAATGTTTTATTCTTCTGAATCGTTCTTCTTCAGAAGCAGCTATAATTTCACCATTTACTAATATACAAGCTGAAGAGTCACCATGATAAGCATTTATTCCTAGTATGATCATAAATATAAAATTAGTGGGCTAAATTAGGGATTCAAAATTTAAGTATAAAAACAAATCAGGATAAAAGAAACATATTTTTAGTGAGTTCAATGGCATTTTGTTTTTCTATTTCATCACTAATAAATCGGTAACAACACTTTCGCAATTCATCATATTCTTCCTGAGTCATTTGATAAAAACGATTAATTTCATTAATAAACTGTTCATTTTTATTTAAACTTATATCACATCCAATATTAATACGTTTTAGATTCCTCCAGGGTGTATTTGTACTTAAAATTAAACCACAACCTGCTGTTAATGCTTCAACAATCACATGCCCGTAGTTTTCGTGTAGTGTAGGTAGAAAAAGAAAATGATATTTTGACAAAGTGCCATCTACATTTTCGGGGTTAAGTTTCCCTAAATAACTAACTTTTAATTTGTTTTTTGAGATAAAATCCTCACATTTTTTCCAGTATTCTACATCCTCAATGGAACCGAAAATATCCAGAGTAATGTTTTTATCCTTTAATTTGTTAATGATTTCAAGAGCATAAAAAAGATTCTTTTTTGATGCTATTCTTGAAAAGAAAACCAACCTTAATTCGTTTGTTGGTTTTTTTATTTCTTTTTTATTGATTTTTAGGATAGAAATATTGGGAACTAATACTACGTTCGATTGTCGTCCGATAATTGTTTTAATATCCTTTTTTTCTTCTTCATCAGTTGCATGCCAGGTAATTGAATTGAAAAAACCGGTTGCTTTTGTTAACACTAAAAAAGTATTTTTTTTGATGGATTTTATTTGTCGTGCACCCTTTCCCATCATTCCTCGTGGAGCAATTATTACTTTGGTTTTTAGCTTCAGTTTCTTAATAACCTGAAAAGGTTGTAAAGTATATGTTTTGGAATAAAGGCTGTTGAAGTAAAATTTCGAAAATTCAATTTCTTGTAATGCAATAACAATAAATTCTTTCCTTGTTTCTTCGGATAGGTAAGCTATTTTATAATGTTCTTTTTCAACCCATTGGCTCATTAATTCATTCTCATAAGGCTTATCATCATCAATATCCCTATCAGAAGTGATGATGTAAAAATCAAAATCATTATATAGTGAGTTAACAATGTTCGTAACGGATTTTATAGGCCCACCTGCTTTAAATCCGGGGAGGAACCAATCGATAAAGATTAATATTTTGGGTTTAGCTGTCAATTTTAACCTCCTTATATAATTGAAGATATTGATAGGCTATATTTTCAGGATCGAAGCGTTTTATGTTTTCATGACCTTTCAATATTAATTTTTCCCTAAAAATATCATCGTTTATTACCTTTTTTATTCCATCATGAATGGACTCTATAGAATGAGGATTAACAAGTAATGCTCCTTCTCCTGCAATTTCGGGCATGGATGAAAGGTTAGAAGTAATCACCGGTCTTCCTACAGATTGAGCTTCGATAATAGGTAATCCAAATCCTTCATACGTAGATATAAAAGATAAAATATCACATTCCCTATATAAGCTAAACAATTGTTCATCTGAAACATTTTGAAAATTGTTAAAATCAACTTGATTTTCAGTT
This sequence comes from uncultured Vicingus sp., assembly GCA_964422135.1. Lineage (GTDB taxonomy): Bacteria > Bacteroidota > Bacteroidia > Flavobacteriales_E > Vicingaceae. The sequence goes on along the minus strand of CAYRAD010000133.1, from coordinate 584 downwards.
AATAGCAATTTTTGTTCAGTATTTAATTCGCCTACAATATTAATCTTTATCGTTAAACCATTAACAGCTTTTATCAGGTTAGTTAAGTTTTTATTTTCTTTGGTTCCAATATGTAAAATCAAGGGTTTTTCTTTATTAAAGGGTTTCGGTGAGCTTTGAAATAAAGGAGAAAGACAATTATAAATTACTTTTATTTTTGTTGATGGCAAGTCGAAATTTGCTAATATTTCTTTTTTACTGAAATTAGAAACTGTAGTTATTATTTTAGCTTTTCGAATAGGAATCTTAAACCAGAATAATTTAAATAGTGTTTTTTTAATTCCTTTACTTCTATGGATTGGGAAAATATCGTGAATGGTTAAAATCGTATTTTTTTTTCTTACTAATAGGTTAATATAATGAATGTCACCGGATATATGATTAACATCTGATTGATTAAAAATAGTATATAAAATATTGTCTATGTATGTAAAACTTCAGAAAAAAATCAAAATCAAATTCAAAGACCCCAAAATATTAGAAACGGTTTTCACCCATAAGTCTTTTGTTAATGAATCCAAAAAAGAGATTGAGCATAATGAAAG
>CAYRAD010000132.1:0-6895 GCA_964422135.1 uncultured Vicingus sp. | reverse complement strand
TGAGTTCGATATAACTCAGGTTGATAGTAATCAAATGTACATATCTTAAGATAAGTTATAGAATGAGTTGGTGTAAAAAAATTAGTCTTATTAATGAATCGATATTTTTAATAGTAATGTTGTGGGTTATGGTTCTTCTGCCTCATTAATTCAATTTAAAGATAAAGAAACATACTTTTGGAGTTACTAACTTAGTTGGAATTTAAGTAGTAACTATCATCAGGAAGAATCAAATAATAGATTCCAAATCTACTTGTTTTAAAATTTCAAATCTTTAGCGGCTTAAACCTTAAACTTTTCCGGTCTAAATTCTAGAGGAGATTTATGAAAATCGGTAACGATCCCGATAGCTATCGGAACGGTACCAAAATAAAACCCCACAAAAAGTTTTTACTGTTTCTGCGGGGTTTCAGTTTCTTAATGTTGCCCGACTAGTTCTTACTTCGACTCCGCTTACGCTCTGCTCAGTATAAACTTCTCGCCCTAGATGCAAAAATCCCCAACTTTCGTTGAGGATTTGTTGTCCGACCAGGGCTCGAACCTGGACTCTTCTGGACCAAAACCAGATGTGTTGCCAGTTACACCATCGGACAGTTTATCTACAATAATTAGATAAGGACGGCAAATGTAGTAAATTATTTTTTTCACCCAAAACAATTTTTAACATCAATTAACAACCTTTAACCGTATTTACTGAAGAATTTCATATTTTCGTACTTTATAAATTAAATCATAATGGATTATAAAAAAATAAACAACATAATCGGATGGCTAATATGGATTATAGCCACTTTTGTTTATGTATCTACAATAGAGTCAACAGCCAGTTTCTGGGATTGTGGCGAATTTATTTCAACAGCTTATAACCTCGAAGTTGGGCATCCACCGGGAGCACCACTCTTTATGATAATCGGAAGGTTTTTCACTATGTTCACTTCAAGAGAATCTGCTGCTGTAGCCATTAATGTTTTATCAGCATTAAGCAGTTCATTTACTATTCTATTTTTATTCTGGTCCATTACACGAATCATAAAAAAATTGGCCTTAAAAACAGGAGAAATAACCCAAGGTAAAACCATTGCTATTTTTGGTGGAGCAGCAATTGGAGCTTTAGCTTATACCTTTTCCGATTCTTTTTGGTTTTCGGCTGTAGAAGGCGAGGTTTATGCCATGTCCTCCTTATTTACTGCCTTGGTTTTTTGGGCAATATTAAAATGGGATGCAGTAGCTACTGAAAAACACAGCGTCCGCTGGATAGTGTTTATAGCTTATTTAATGGGGCTTTCCATTGGAGTCCACTTATTAAACCTGTTGGCAATACCTGCCATGGTATTTCTATACTACTTTAAAATCAGGGAACTTAACTTTAAAAACTTTGCTATAGCTTCCGGATTTTCTGTATTAGTTCTTGGAATAGTTCAGTTTGGTATAATTCCGGGAACAGTTAGCCTTGGAGCAAAATGTGAATTGTTCTTTGTAAATACGGTAGGATTACCTTTCCATTCGGGGTTATTCATTTATATCTTTTTACTAATTGGCTTAATTACATTGGGGCTTTTTTATACCCAAAAGAGAGGAAAAGTATTGTGGAATACAGTTATTCTTTGTGTTACCGTTATGCTTATCGGATACTCCACTTATGCTGTAATCATGGTAAGATCAGCTGCCAACCCCCCAATGGACGAAAATAATCCGGAAAATGCCTTTAGTTTATTATCGTACTTAAATCGTGAACAGTATGGCTCGGCTCCTTTTTTAACCGGACAATATTTTAACACTCCTCTTGATGCAAAAGAACCATACGTTGAAGGTCCTGCTTCCTATTATCAAAATGAAGAAACAGGAAAATACGAGCAAATTAATCCGGGAAATAAAAGCAAACCCAATTATGATAAAAACACATCAGGGTTTTTACCTCGTATGTGGAGCCCGCAGGCACAGCATGTAGCTGATTACAAAGCATGGAGTGGCTATAAAGGTAAAAACAAAAGAGCTTCGAATGGCCAAACTATTAAAGTACCAACATTCGGAGAAAATATGACCTTTTTAATTAACTACCAGTGGGGTAGATTATACTGGAGATATTTTATGTGGAATTTTGTAGGAAGACAAAGTGATGTGCAAAACACCGGTCCGGGAGATATTGTAAATGGAAACTGGGTAAGTGGAATTAAGTTTTTAGATCAGGCAAGATTAGGAAATCAGGATAAATTACCTAACAGTATGACCGATAATCGAGGACACAATATATATTACTTTTTGCCTTTTTTACTAGGCTTGATTGGTTTAATTTATCAATTTTATAAAGATCCGAAAGATTGGTTGGTATTAGGTTTGTTGTTCTTTTTTACCGGAATGATGATTAACTTTTACACCAACCCACCTTCTCCTCAACCTAGAGAAAGAGATTATGCTTATGTTGGCTCTTTTTATGTTTTTGCTATATGGATTGCTGTAGGAGTTTACGCTCTATATGATATGCTAAGTAAGAGGATGCCCCAATTGATGAGTGGGCTTATTGTTACCTTAGCAGGTTTATTGGCCGTTCCAACTTTAATGGCCAATCAAAATTGGGACGATCACACACGAAATGGTGTTTATACTGCCAGCGATTTTGCCAAGAATTACTTAAACTCCTGTGCTCCAAATGCCATTTTATTTACCAATGGCGATAATGATACATTCCCACTTTGGTATGTGCAGGAAGTACTCCATTACAGAACAGATGTAAGGATAGTAAACTTAAGTTTACTAAATACCGATTGGTACATTAACCAAATGAGGCGAAAAGCATGGGATGCCGATGGGATTCCTCAAGTATTGCCTGAAAAGAAAATAAGACAGGGAACCAATGATTATTTACCGATTTATGAAAGACCGGGAGTAAAAGGATACAGGGATGTTGATGAGATAATCGCTTTTATTGAAGATGACTCTCAAAAATCTAAAGTTGGGGTTGGACAAAATCAAAAACAAGTTGACTATATCCCTACAAAGAACTTTAAATTAACTGTTGATAAAGAAAAAGTTTTAGCAAATGGAACGGTTCCAAAAGAAAAAGAAGACCGAATAGTGGATAATGTTGAATGGACAATCAACAAAAACTATATTATGAAAAATGATTTAATCATTTTAGATATTTTGGCCGCTAACGATTGGAACAGACCTATATATTTTGCTATTACTACCGGAGCTGACAGTTACCTGGGCTTAACCAATTACTTTCAGTTAGAAGGTCTTGCTTATCGGTTAGTACCTTATAAAGCCCAAAGTTTTGATGGACAAACCGGAGAAGTGGCGACAAAAATAATGTATGAAAATCTGATGAGCAAATTCAGATGGGGAGGAATGGAAAATGGAGATATCTACATGAATGAGAACAATCGAAGAATGTGTATGAATTTTAGAAATAATTTTTCAAGGCTTTCAGGTGAATTGATTAGAACAGGACAGAAGGAAAAAGCAGTAGCTGTTTTGGATAAATGTATAGAGGTTATGCCGAAAAAAAATGTTCCTTATACTTATTTCATGCTTTCCGTTGCAGAAAATTACTATAAGCTGGAAGAGTATGAAAAAGGCAACAAAATTATCAGCAGCTTAGTTGACAGGTATGAAAACGATCTCAAATTTTACTTGTCTCTTAAAGGAAAAGATGCCGAAAAAGTAAGGCAAGAATCCGAAAGAGCTAAATACATCCTTCAGCAAATTATTATTATGACCAACGAAAGGTATAAAGAAGCAGGTTTAGAAGAAGGAATGAAGGATAAATTCGTAGGCATCAACAGTTTACTAATGAATAAATAAAATAATAAATAAGAGGTTTTTAAATGAGGAAATTATTAAGAAGTATTTTAAGGGGAGTTGGTTTGTACGCTTTTGCTTTAGATGTAGAGAATAAATTAATTACTGTATTCAAAAAATCTGAACGAAAACAATTTTACGGACAATTTCTAAAACAAGGCGATCTGTGTTTTGATGTTGGTGCCAACAAAGGTAACCGAACAATAATTTTTCTGGAGTTGGGTGCAAAAGTTGTTGCTGTTGAACCACAGGTAGAATGTTATGAGCACTTAACCAAAAGATTCGGAAACAAAATAGAATTGGTAAAAAAGGGTTTAGGTGAAAAGGAAAGTACAGCAACCATGTATGTTTCAGGTTCAACCTTAATATCATCATTTTCTAAAAATCATGTTGATATGATGCAGGAAGATCGTTTTAAGGGTGCTAATTGGGGTGAAACCATTGATATAGAAATGACAACCCTTGACCATTTAATTGAAAAGTACGGAATTCCTACTTTTTGCAAAATTGATGTAGAGGGTTATGAATATGACGTTTTAAAGGGATTATCAAAACCTCTAGTAGCTCTTTCTTTAGAATATATTGTTCCTGAAAACACTCAGGTTTTGGTAGATTGTTTAAAGCACTTAGCTAACCTTGGAAATATTGAATGTAATTTTTCTCATGGTGAAACCATGAAGTTTAATTTAAGCCAATGGAAATCCGGACAGGAAATGATCGACTATGTTCAGACCGATGATTTCATTAATACATCTTATGGAGATGTTTATATTCGTTTTGTATAACTTGTAAAATTAGCTTAGAATAAAAAAAGTCTTACTTAAAGAAGTAAGACTTTTTTGTGGGCGATGAGGGATTCGAACCCCCGACCCCCTCGGTGTAAACGAGGTGCTCTGAACCAACTGAGCTAATCGCCCGAAAGCGGATGCAAATATATATTAAATCTCAATTATAACAAGCATTTAAATTATTTTTTTTCGGATAAGTGCTGTTCCCATTTCCATGCAGAGAGCATCATATCATCTAAATTTAATTTCGGTTCCCATCCCAGTACTTTTTTGGCTTTAGTATTATCTGCATAAATTGACTCAACATCTCCCTTTCTTCTATTACCAATTTTATAGTTCAGTTTCACTTTACTTACTTTTTCAAAAGAATGTATTGCTTCTAATACTGTTACTCCAACTCCTGTCCCTAGATTAATAATATCATGACGATTTTGAGAATTATTAGTAATAAGATATTGTAGTGCCATAACATGAGCTTTCGCAATATCACTGACGTGAATATAATCCCTGATACATGTTCCATCTTTAGTATTATAATCATTACCAAAGACCGTTAAACAAACTAATTTTCCGATAGCTGTTTGTGTAATATAGGGAACCAGATTGTTCGGGCGGGTAATGGATAATTCGCCATTAAACCCACTTACATGTGCACCGACAGGATTAAAATAACGTAAAGAAATTGCTTTTAAATCGGAATTTATTTTTATAAAATCATCAACAATATTTTCTCCAATTTGTTTTGTATATGCATAAGGAGATTCTGGAATACCTAACATCGTATTTTCGGTAACAGGTAGTTCTTTTACATTACCGTAAACAGAACACGAGGATGAAAAAATGAAATTTGGCACATTAAACTTTTTCTGGCATTTTAACATATTAATAAGGGCATTAACGTTGTTGTCGTAGTACATTAAAGGTTTTTCGACAGACTCACCGACAGCTTTAAAAGCGGCAAAGTGGATGATTCCAATTATACCTGGGTTTTCAATAAAAACTGTTTCTACGGCAAGTAAATCTTTCAAATCAATATTATAGTAGTTGATTTCCTTTCCGGTGATTTCCTTAATTCGATTATAGGTATTTTCTGATGAATTTGAATAATTATCAATCGATATTACTTCCCAATTGGTGTTTTGTAAAATTTCTATAATGGTGTGAGAGCCTATATAACCGGCACCACCTGTGATGAGTATTTTCATTTAGATTATTTTTGATGGTGCAAAGTAACTAAATCAAAAAGGTTTTGCTGTTATAACACAGGAAATTTAGAACTTATACGTGAAAACTTTTTTAGCTATTTTACAACTATTTTCTTTTTAATGGATTCTCCACCAAATTCTATTTTAATAAAATAAACACCATTGCTAAAAGTGGCAACACTAATTTTATGCCTGTTAATTCCTTTATTGACTTCTCCTGAGTAAAAGTCAGCAATTTTTTGACCAATAGCATCATGAATGGTTATGGATACCTCACCGTTGGAAGGAACAATATATTCCACATTAAGCTCATTACTTGTAGGATTCGGGTAAAGGGAAATTAACTGAAATTTATTTAAAGCAATGCAAAACTCGTTATCTTCAGGGTTCTCATCATCACTTCCATTGGGGTTAAGAGCCTTTACACAAACTAAGTCAGGAATAACACCATTTGTAATTTCAATCGAACCGGTAAATTGATACAACATTTGGCTACCAAGCCCCATGTTTCCTGTCCAGTTTTCCATTAAAGTTCCGGATCCAGAAATATCAGCAAACATATCAAGGCTATTTATTTCGAGGGTACTTTTGTTAATCAATGATGCAGAAATTTTAAGAAAATCAGTTCCCGGAGCAAATTCATAATCAACATCTGTTATAGCTATGTCTAATAAAGAAGTCACAACATTGATAGATTTACTTAAGCTATCAATACACCCATAAGGACTCTCTGTTATTAAATTTATGACGTAAGTATTTGTATCGGTATATATGTGTGTAGGTAAAGTATCATTTGAGAACGAATTATCACCAAAATCCCAGGTATAAATACTACCTCCAATTGTTTGATTATTAAAGTTAACAGTTAATGGTGGTGCTCCGAATAAAGGTGTAAAAGTATATTGAGGAATAGGTAAAGGATAAACATTTATAGTATCTCTTAAGGAATCTTTACAAGCAACATCAGTAGTTACTATCAAATCTAAAAAATAGGAGCCTGTGTCTGCCAGTGCAAATGAAAATACAGGGTTTTGATTGCCTGATTGGTTGGCATGATTCACTACATTCCAATCCCAGCTTGTTATTGTTCCGGAAGTAGTT
>CAYRAD010000131.1:0-6942 GCA_964422135.1 uncultured Vicingus sp. | reverse complement strand
ACAGCACCTGTTGCTGCTTTTACCCCAGATGCCTTAAATGGCTGTTCTCCTTTAGGAGTTAATTTTACCAACAATTCATCAGCAAATGCCACCAATTTTTCGTGGGATTTTGGTGATGGAAATACTTCTACAGCTACTAATCCAACTCACACATTTATTAATAATTATGGATACGATACCACTTATACCATCATGTTAATTTCATCCACCACTTTTGGCTGTGTAGATACTACTAATGAGCAGATAACCGTTTATCCCAATCCGATGGCTTCCTTTAGCAATAATGCAGTGTTGGATTGTGCACCTTTAATTGTTGATTTTACGAATTCTACCATTGGAGCGGTTTCTTATTCTTGGAATTTTGGTGATGGTTCACCCATTGATAATTCTATAAACCCAACTCATACCTATCAGAACCTTACACAATTTATTGATAACAACATTATTACCTTAATTGCTACAAGTTCTAACGGATGTACCGATACGGTAGTGGACAGTATTTTGGTATTCCCTGAGCCACAGTTTGGTTTCAGTTCCAATCCCGATTCGGGTTGCAGCCCTTTATTGGTACAATTTCCTTCTGTAATTGGTGCAGTAACATATCAGTGGGATTTTGGAGATGGAAACAATGGAACGGGACCTACGCCAAGTCATACCTATTATAACACCACGACCAACAATGTTTCCTATAATGTGCAATTGATAGCTACTTCACCGTTTGGCTGTACGGATACCTCTTACGGACAAGTAGTGGTTTTCCCGAATCCTTCGGCACAATTTACGACAGATCAATCGGCAGGTTGTCATCCTTTTCCGGTTAATATAACCAATACTTCTACAGGTGGAACTTATTACCATTGGGATATGGGAGATGGTACCGTATTTGATACGCTCGTTTCTAATTTCGGACACATATTTTATAATGTGACTGGTATTCAGCAAACATATCCGGTAAGCTTAATTGCAGAAACTTCGCGAGGCTGCAAAGATACAGCAATTCAAAATGTAGATGTTTATCCTGATATAACAGCAGCATTTACTTCCGATACAGCGGGTTGCAGCCCGTTTGATGTTAGTTTTGTTGATGCTTCGGTTGGGGCATTAAATTATTCTTGGGATTTTGGTGATGGTTCACCAATTGATACGAATCAAAACCCAGCACATCAATACACAAACCCAACTCCGGTAGATGTTATTCAAACAGTAACATTAATTATCGAGTCTACTTTTGGGTGTTTCGATACAACCTACCATCAGGTAACTGTTTATCCTGATGTTAATGCTCAATTTTCTGCTGATGTAACTTCAGGTTGTCATCCCCTACCTGTTAACATTACAAACAGTTCTACAACTGGTATCGTTTATCATTGGGATATGGGGGATGGAACCATATTTGATGATAGTTTAGGTGTTAATTTCGGGCATTTATTTACCAATGTAACAGGCGTTCAGCAAACATATCCGGTAACTTTGATTGCAGAAAATTCTCATGGTTGTCAAGATACCGCCATACAGAATATTGATGTTTATCCTGATGTAACAGCAGAATTCAATTCAGATACGGCAGGTTGTAGTCCGTTTGATGTTAATTATATTGATGCTTCGCTTGGGGCATTAAATTATACCTGGGATTTCGGTGATGGCTCACCAACTGATACAAGTCAGAATCCGGCACATCAATACACCAATACGACTTCGGTAGATGTTTATTACACCACAACTTTGATTATAGAATCTGCTTATGGATGTTTTGACACTGTACAACATACCATTACTGTTTATGCTACACCGGTGGCATCATTTTCTACTTTCCCGCCTACACAAACCTATCCCACTACAACAGTTGCGGTGACTAATTCCTCTTCACCGGGAACATGGCAATATGCGTGGGATTTTGGAGACACTACTTTCTCGGTACTTCAGTCACCACCCAATCATGTTTATTCGAGTTGGGGAATTTATCCTATTTCTTTAATTGTAAGTGGTGTTCATTGTTCCGATACAGCAGTTAATCAGATTTCCATTATTCCCCCGATTCCTGTAGCAGATTTTGAAGGTCCTGAAAAGGGGTGTCGTCCCTTAAACGTTCAGTTTATCAATAACTCTGTTTATGCCGATACTTATTCTTGGGATTTTGGTGACGGAGGAACCTCAACGCAGGTTCAGCCTTTCTATACTTACTATACTCCGGGAATATATACGGTCACTTTAACGGTAAGCGGGCCAGGCGGACAAGATACACTGCAACAACAATTAATTATTGAAGTTTATGAAATACCCGATGCATTATTTACCCTTTCTCCTTCTTTAGTGTTTATTCCTAACGAACCGGTACTGTTATACAATCTCTCTTCTTTTGCTTCATTTTATACCTGGGATTTCGGAGATGGCAGTACTTCAACCGAAGAATCTCCGGAGCACTTTTATACACAACAAGGTGTTTATGATATTATGCTAATTGCATCAACACCAAACAATTGTATAGATACATTTATACTGTCTTCTGCCGTAGAAGCAAAATCGGAGGGTGGAATAGAAATACCTAATGCGTTTACACCTAATGTTGGCGGGTCAAATGGAGGTTATTACACGCGTGGAGGTACAGATAATGATGTTTTCCATCCCAATGTAAACGGGGCGGATGAATATGAGTTAAATATTTTGAATAAGTGGGGCGAATTACTTTTTATCAGTAAAGATGTGAATATAGGTTGGGATGGATATTACAGGAATGAACTGTGTAAACAGGATGTTTATGTTTATAAGATAAATGTAAAATATTTGGATGGAAGGTCAGAATCTTATGTCGGAGATTTAACGTTATTAAGGTAAATATCAATAGAAATGAGATATTTAATAATAGTGATTTTATGGGTTTTTGCAGTAAATGCTTACACCCAGGAAAGAACAAAAGAATTTAGTAAATCATTCAATTTTGCCAACAAGAAATTTGAAATGGGTAACTATTACGGTGCTCTGAATATTTACAAAGAATTATACAAAACGGATAGTTTAGATAAAGAACTCAATTTTAACATGGGCGTTTGTGAGTTCAACCTAAAAAATTATGATGTGGCCGAGCAACATTTTCTTAAATCCAGTAGTGCTGTTAGTTTGGAACTGTTCCGTTATAAAGCAGCTATTGCTCACATTCAAATGAAATTTAGAAAAGCTATAAATTATTACAATGCCTATAAAATAATAGCCGGCGACAAAGAAGTGAATAATGAGGAAATTAACAGGTTAATAGAAAAAACAAAATATGCCGAAAGTGCTCTTCAGAATAAGAGAGATGTATTGATTCAGAATCTGGGACCGAATATAAATACCGAATATCAGGAATATGTTCCGCTAATTTCTGCTGATGAAAAAATGTTGCTATTTACTTCAAGAAGACCGGGGAGTACGGGAGGTTTATTAGATCCTTATGATATGCCTTTCGAAGATATATATATCAGCAATAAAGTTAATAATGCCTGGTCGAAACCGGAACCACTCAGAAACGGTTTAAATACAGCAACCAATGATGCCTGTGTTGGGCTTTCGGCAGACGGACAGATACTATTTATTTTTAAGACCAATCCTGATTTGATTTCAGGAGATCTGTACGAAAGCAGAATGGGACTAGAGGACTGGGAAGATCCTGTAAAACTAGGCTCTGATATCAATTCGGAGTACATCGAAACTAGTGCAAGCATTACATTGGATGACAGAACCCTTTATTTTTCCAGTGACCGACCGGGTGGTTTTGGAGGTAAGGATATTTACAAAGTAATTCGTTTACCCAATGGTGAATGGAGTAAAGCAATTAATCTGGGACCGATTATCAATACTCCTTATGACGAAGATGCTCCGTTTGTTCATTCAGATCGAAAAACACTTTATTTTAGTTCAAAAGGACATCAGAACATGGGTGGATATGATGTGTTTAAAACCGTGTATGAAAACAATACCTGGAGCGATCCCGAAAATCTGAAATATCCTGTAAATACTGTAAAAGATGATATTTTCTTTGTTTTATCCGCAGACGGAAAAGTAGGTTATTATTCCTCTTCACGTGAAGGAGGTTACGGAGGACAGGATCTTTATAAAATTATTTTTAAAGATGAATTTTTGAAATTACATGTACTGAAAGCTATTGTGGAAACCAAACATGCAGGAAATCCTCTTTCGGCAAAAATCACTTTATTAGAGAACGAATCCAAAAAAGTTCAGGGCATCTATAAATCGAACGACCTTACCGGTAAGTTTATCATGTTGGTTAATCCTGAAAAAACATACAATATTATCATCGAATCAAAAAATTATCATTCTTACACTGCTGAGTTAGATTTTGATGTTAATGATGATAAGGTAATCAAATACAGTTTAGAGAAAAAAGGAAAGAAAGTTGAGCAATAAATTAAAAGCCATACTCTTATTTAGTATGCTTTCAATTTATGTTGCAGGCACCTGTCAGGACATGCAGTTTACGCAGTTTAATGCTGCTCCTTTATATTTAAATCCGGCTTTTGCCGGGGCAACCATTGAGCACCGGGTGGCTACTAGTTACCGTAACCAGTGGACGGCTATTCCCGGCCATTATTTAAATTATGTTTTTTCGTACGATTATAACCTGACAGAGTTTCATAGCGGACTGGGGCTTTTGCTGGCAAGGGAACAGGCCGGAACGGGTAAATTAGGAAATACGGAAATTGGCTTGGTGTATTCTTATCATTTCAGGATTGATAAAAAAATATACATTCAGCCAGGCATAAAATTCAACTATGTTTCGCGAGGAATCGATTTTTCAAAACTTGTTTTTAACGATCAATTGTATAGAGGAGGAGCTGGACCAACAACCGATGACATTGACATTACCAATGTCAGTTACATGGACATTACAAGTGGGGTGTTAATGTACTCGGATAAATATTGGTTCGGAGTGGCATTCAATCATATTAACCAACCCAACCAATCACTGACCAACGATGAAAGCCCACTTTATCTGAAATTTTCGGCACACGGAGGTTATAAGTTTGTATTGCAGGAAGGCGGTAAAAAATCCTTAAATGCTTCCGATTTTAATATTGCTTTTCAGTATAAAGCTCAGCAAAAGTACGACCAATTGGATTTAGGGATGTACTATAACCGCGAACCTTTTGTTTTTGGAATTTGGTACAGGGGGTTGCCTTTAATAAAATCGTATGAAGGGGTGTTAAACAACGATGCACTGGCTGTTATCCTGGGTTATAAAGTAGTAGATTACAATTTAAGTATTGGTTACAGTTATGACATTACTATTTCACGTTTGGCGGCTAACTCAGCAGGATCGCACGAAATTTCTCTTATCTATGAAGTGGCGAACAAAAAGAAAAAACGAAAAGCCAAACGTTTCTTTGTGCCTTGTGCTAAGTTTTAATTCTTCAATATCTGTTTTACTAATACTTTATCATTTATGAGCTTAGCTTATTTTTAAGATAAAGCAATGAGTTTTAACAATAATAAAGCAAGGGTTTATTTATATTTGAACTTTAAATGAAAAAAGTACTCATCATAACCTATTACTGGCCACCCATGGGAGGAGGTGGAGTACAACGCTGGTTAAAAACAGTAAAGTACCTGAGGGAGTACGGTTGGGAACCGGTAATCTTTACCACCGAAAATGGAGAAGCTTCGGTAGTGGATGAAGGCATGTTAAAAGAAATACCCGAAGGAATTGAAACCCTTCGAGTGCCCATCTGGGAACCTTTTGGTTTGTACAAAAAACTAACAGGCAAAAAAAAGGAAGAAAAATTGGTGCCCGGAACAGCTGCGGTTGAGAATAACTCTTTTACCCATCGTTTATCGGTTTGGATAAGAGGAAATATTTTTATTCCGGATGCCCGTAAATTCTGGATAAAGCCTGCGGCTAAATTTTTAAACGATTATTTAAAAACTCATAAAGTGGATGCGATAGTTTCTACCGGACCGCCACATACCACGCACATGATTGCTTTAAATGTGGTAAAAAAACATCATATTCCATGGTTAGCCGATTTTCGTGATCCCTGGACCAATATTGATTTTTACCACAAACTAAAACTCACCAATTGGGCGGACAAAAAACACAAACGACTAGAACAGGAAGTGTTGCATCGTGCTGCACAGCTTATTACAGTTAGCTGGAGTTGGGCAGAAGATTTTAATCGAATATCAGGCCGAATGCCAATGGTCATTACCAACGGTTACGATACTGAGGATTTTACCATGGTTGGAAAAGTAACCCTGGACAAAAAGTTTACGATTACACATGCCGGTTCTTTAAACGAAGACCGGAATCCGCATGTGTTATGGAAAGCCTTACAGGAATTGTGTAAAGAAGATGAAGACTTTTCGAAAGCATTGGAAATTAAATTTATTGGGCAGGTAGTTCCGACTGCTTTTGGTGAATTAAGGCAACACGGTTTGGGCAACAACCTCAACAGTATTGATAATCTACCTCACCAAAAGGTGGTTCAGGAATTGATAAAATCTCAATTGTTGTTGTTACCCTTAAACGATACCCCGAATATTGATGGTGTGGTTCCCGGAAAGTTGTACGAATACATTGGTGCTCAGCGGCCAATTGTTTGCATTGGAAAAACAACAGGTGATGCGGCAAAAATTATTAACGAAACCCAATCGGGAACCATTAATGATTTTAAAGATGTGGACGGATTAAAAGATACACTAAAAGATTACTATCAGCAATACAAAAAAAATACCTTGCAAATTGATAGTCAGCATTACCAAAAGTTCAGCCGCCAGTTATTGGCAGGGCAATTTGCCGAAGAGCTGAACAAGATTATTCATTAACGTCAGTTTGATTTAAGAAATCGAATGGATACTACCTTTTAAATCCTAAAACTGAAATTACGTTTCATTAGTTAGTCGAATCTTAAGAACTCTTTAATCATTTGTTTTTCAGTTGTATAAGATGAT
>CAYRAD010000130.1:0-6943 GCA_964422135.1 uncultured Vicingus sp. | reverse complement strand
CCAAACCAACATCAGCTAGTATTTTTAATTCCAGAATTTTCCAAGCTTCAATACCATCCTCTCCCGGTTGAGCATATCTTGGAGTTCTGTTTGTCGAAGATTTAAAATGGTCATTTCCTAAGCCTCCTCTCCCCCCTTTTACCAGTATTTTTTCTTCACCATCTTTTGTAATCTCAAAAAGTACTTCTCCAGTTTCATCGTCTTTGGCAACCGTTCCAATTGGCACTTCTACATAAGCATCTTCTCCATTAGCACCGGTGCTTCTTGAGCCACCTCCAGCACCTCCATGTCCTGCTTTAATGTGTCGTTTGAATTTTAAATGAAGTAAAGTCCAGATATTTTTATTTCCTCTGACAATCACATGACCACCACGTCCTCCGTCACCACCATCAGGACCTCCTTTGGTTGTCCAGTTATCACGATGATAATGATGTGAACCTGCTCCACCCTTTCCGGAACGGCAATTAATTTTTACATAATCTATAAAATTACTATTGGACATGGAAAGGATATTTTTTAACGCTATTTACCGGACAACCTTATGGCTGTCAATTGTAGCACATAACCTTCCGAATATTTCATCAATTGAACCAACACCATCAACTTTTTTAAATTTATTTTGTTGGCTATAAAAATTTGCTACAACAGCAGTTTGTTGATTGTAAACCGCAATTCTGTTACTAATTACTTCTACATTGGCATCATCTGCTCTTCCACTCTCTTTCCCTCTTAACAACAATCTCTTGATTAGTTCTTCTTCGTTAACATCCATGGCTAACATTACAGATATACTTGTTCCCTTGCTTTCAAGGAATTTTTCCAATGCTTCAGCCTGAGGTGTTGTTCTCGGAAAACCATCAAAAATAAATCCTTCGGCATCTGGATTTTTATCCACTTCAGCTTCCAACATACTTATGGTCACTTCATCAGGAACTAAATTTCCTTTATCCATATAACTTTTGGCCAGCACACCCAAATCCGTCTCTCCTTTAATGTTGGCTCTGAAAATATCTCCCGTTGAAAGGTGAACCAAATTATATTTATTAATCAATTTTTCAGCCTGAGTTCCTTTACCAGCTCCCGGAGGCCCAAATAAAACAATGTTTAACATAATACTAATTTTTTATCCACCTTAGGCAGATTCATTTAACACATATATTGAATTCAGATTTCTCCCTAAGCCATCATAATCCAGTCCGTAGCCTAATACAAATTCATTCGGAATTTCCAAACCAACATAATCAATAGGATGAGCTTTTTTATAAGCTTCCGGTTTGTATAATAAAGTGGCTATTTTTATACTTCTTGGACTTTTTTTAGAAAGTATCTGGTGTAATTTTTCCAAGGTATTTCCGGTATCAACAATATCTTCCACCAGAATAATATCTCTTCCTTCAACATTTTCTCTTAAACCGATTAATTCATTAACCTCCCCTGTTGAACTGGTTCCTTCATAAGATACCAATTTAACAAATGAGACGTTGCAGTTTAATTCTATAGATTTTAACAGGTCTCCAAAAAACATAAAGGAGCCATTTAACACTCCTAAAAAAATTGGAGTTGAACTCTGGTAATCCTTATTGATTTTAATCGCAACTTTTCGGATAGCTTCCTGAAGGTTTTCCTCAGAAATAAAAAGTTTAAACGATTTATCTTTTACAGTTATCTCCATATCAGTATTTCGGTACAAATGTAATTATTTTAAATTCCTAACCACAATTAGCCACCATATTAAGTACATTTGCAAAAGAAAAATAAATCTAATATGAAACCTTTGGTAAGTATTTTTATGGGCAGCACAAGCGATTGGCCTATTATGCAAAAAACTGCAGAATTATTAAATGAATTTGAAATTCCCTTTGAGATTCATGCTTTATCGGCTCATCGAACGCCTGATGAAGTTGAAAAATTTGCCAAAGGAGCCAAAGATAAAGGTATAAAAGTAATTATTGCAGCCGCAGGAATGGCAGCCCACTTACCGGGCGTTATTGCTGCATTGACTCCCCTTCCTGTTATTGGGGTTCCTATTAATTCTTCTTTAGATGGAATGGATGCTTTGCTAGCTATAGCACAAATGCCTCCAGGGATTCCTGTTGCCACAGTGGCTATAAATGGATCATTAAATGCTGGAATTTTAGCAGCACAAATTATTGCATCAGGTGATGAAAGTTTAATGCAAAAAACAATTGCTTATAAAGAGAAGCTCAAATCTAAAATTGTGAAAGCAAATAAGGAGTTGGCTGAACATAAATTTAAGTACAGGGTAAATTAATTTACCTCACCCCTTTTTCCGGAAATTTACCTTTTTTGTCTTTATAGAAATTTTTCATCAACTCAATGTCTTTATCAACATCTCCTGTCGTTTTAAGGACAGGCCCAAATCCTCCTACTTTTTTTTCATAGTCAATGTACCCTAGTATAATTGGAGCCCCTGTTTTTTGTGCTATAAAATAAAAACCTTTTTTCCAATCGGGATTATAACTTCTTGTGCCTTCTGGCGTAATTAAAATAGCCAGTTCATCATATTTTTCAAATATTTCTGCCATTTGATCGGTAAGGTTTTTATTGGTACTCCGATCTACAGGAACACCACCCAAAGCTTTAAAGAGATAATTAAACGGAAAAAAATACCATTCCTTTTTGATAAAATATTTCAATGGAATTCCTTTCATTAAAAAAAATAACATCCCATAAAAAAAATCCCAATTGCTGGTATGTGGAGCTCCAACAAGAATGTATTTCCTGATGTTGGAAGGAATTTCCCCAACTGCTTTCCACCCCAATGCATGAAAAGTAAATGAAGCCAGTTTCTTAATCACCTTGCATAAGTAATTAATCACTATTTAAAAGAAGCCCTTTGGATTGCTTTTGGTTTATTAATGTAACGTATGGAAACCTCAAAGCCTCCATTACCACCTGTAACCGTATTTAAATCAGAGTTATTGTAATCATATGAAACACCTATCATATAATCGGTAAATTCAAAATATACTTCAGGAATAATAGCGTCTTTTAAGCGATAATGGCTTCCGAAATAGATAGCTCCTTGCTTAAATAATCCTGAATACTTAGTAGAATTTCCAAATTTGATTTTAAGCAACATACCCGGTGTTATCTCTTTATATGGCCCCTGAATAGCATAAAATACCGAAGGAACTAGTGATACTTGTGTATTAGTTATGTCAAAAGTTCCTGAAAATTGGGTAATTATTTTCATTGGAATTTCATCTTCTGTATCACTAAAAAAATCCTGCTTTGGCTTGTTGAAATGATAACCTGCTATACCAAAATTAAAACTAGACATTTCACTTCCTAAAAACTCTGTAGTCGTATTTCTAAATTCATAAAATAATCCAGCACCTAAATCGAAATATCTTGAAGAGGTTAAGGCAAATGTTTCGTTAGAATTTAGTTCTACATCAAATTCTTCTCCATTAAATTGATTGCCCCAGGTTACCCTTGCCAGGTTTGCAGAATATTGCCCATAGCCTCCCTGAATTCCCAGTGAAATGGTGTGATTTGTACTAATTGGAACAACCCCTGAAAAAGACAATGCTCCTAAAAAATTTCCAAAATTTGTTGCCCCTGCTACATCTTTATATAAATTTACTCCCAATCCGAAATAGGCATGTTCTCCATTTCCTTTAGCAATTGGCACATCAAATGAAGCTGCATAAGTATTGTATGCATTACCAAAAGAACTCCATTGACTTCTGTAATTAATTATTCCTCTTACATTACCATTAAATACACCCGCTGCACCTGGATTTATCAATTGAGGGGTTTGACCAAATTGTGAAAAATGCACATCCTGAGCATAAGTATTCCCATAAAAAACACTTAAGAATAAACTTGTAATTATTAAACGTTTTAATCTTCTCATTACCTTACCAATGTAATATTCCCTGATTTATTGGTTACATCACCATCAATGAATACCACTCTAAGTTTATAAACATAAACTCCAGAAGTAGCTTTTTTGCCATTAATGGTACCATCCCAACCATCATCAATGTTCTTTGAGGAAAATACTTTCCTACCCCATCGATCATATATATCTAATGAAATACTTTCAATCTCTGAACCATATACCTGTAAAACATCATTATTGCCATCTCCGTTAGGAGAAAATGCCATTGGTACCTGTGCTCCTGGTGGAGGTGGAATTACTTCTTCTACATATACTGCTGTAATAACATCACTACCTAGAACAATAAAATTAACATTTGAACTTAACATGGAGGGAGTTAAAGTATGTAAATTAGATTCCCAGTGATCGAACAAATAATTACTGATAGGAGTTTCCGTTAAATTAATATGTGTTCCTGATATATATTTTTTTGTGACCGAAGTAGTTGTAAAATCATCCAATACAGAGTTACTATCAATTTCAATTTCTCCCATTGATACTGGACTAACCCTAAATTCTATATCAAAAGTATCTATAACTAAAAAATGAGCTACAATACTATCTACTAAATCAACTGTTATTTGAACATTAGGATCATTCGCACTAGCAACAAAAGCTGTACTATTTGATGTCCAGTTAAGAAATGTATAACCCGGTTGTGGAGTAGCTACCAAATTTAAAACACCGATTTGAGGGTAAGTTTGAGTATAACTGTATGAGGGAGGTGTAAATCCATCAATAGAAATGTCACCCCCACCCACAGGATCAACGTTAAAAGTTAAATCAACCATATTTCCTATAGGAACATAATGAGCAATAATACTATCTCCTTGTGTAATCTGAAGTGAATTATTTGGATTTGTTAACGATGAATCTAAAGTATGATTGAATATTTCCCAATGATCGAACAAATAACCTGAATTAGGAGTTGCCGCTAACAAAATATCAATATTTCCATAATAATCACCTGAATAAACATAAGAAGAAGGTACAATAGAATTGATTTGAACATCTCCGGATGATACAGGATTTACATTTACTTTTAAAGTATATGGCCCTGTTAAATTGTAACATCCCGTCATGCCAAAGCTAATTGATGCACATCTTGTATTAATAAAGTCTCTTAAATCCTGTACATTTTGCTGCCATTGAGCCATTGTACCTCCCCACCTGGCAATTTGACCCGGCATTTCTGGTGTAATGATATCAATCAGACTATCCAGTTTACTAATCATATTAGAACATTGAAATGTAGTATTCGTTAAATCAATGTAACGTGATATATAATACTGTTCAAAAGTTGGATTAGCCATTAATGCACTTAATATTTCTGTATGTCCCTGCCCTCCGGGATTAGGTAAATTATCTATTTGACAAGGATCTGTACCTGGGCCTGTACTAGGAATACCTGTATAATTTACATAGTGATTAAATGTAGCATCCATATCCCATAAAGAATACCTCCACTTTGTTTTTGTACCATTTGTATCCAACCCTCTCCACCATGAGGTATTCCAATTTAACATGTCATGATTAACGATATAGGAATTCAATACGAAATAATCCACTAGGCTTTTCCAATTATATTGATGGGTTACATATGTAAAATTAGCCGGAACAGCCATATTGTTAGTAGTAATAAAATTAACAAGGGCATTCCAATCTGGTTGAGCATTTGGTAAACCATATTCAGTATTAGTACCACCCCAGGTTGCTAAATATTGGATATAATTAGGGCTATTATGGTATTGTTCATCCTGATCGTAGTAATAATCAAGAAAATCCGGATCATCTACTTTTTCACGTGTTTCATAAACTCCCCAATATTGTCCATTTAGATAAACCACGCAAGCATCATAAGTTCTTTCATCTAAATGCATATGCCCAGATTGTGACAATACGTGAACATAAGCATCTCTGATATGTGCACCACCAAGTTCTCCAGCATAATTAGAATTCGGTGTTCCTTCAAAAGGATAATTATCACTTGCACCACATTTTAAGATTATTCGTTGAAATTTATTTCTGGTTTTATTGGCAAATAACTGATGTTGCAGTGCATAATTATAGCCATATTGATCCCTTGTAATAAAATCAACCCCTCTCTGGCTGTATGCCCAGGAATCATTACCATGTTTATTAAAATCACCAGTAGCTTCGGTCTGCATTACACCGTTCCTATCAAAAAACTCAAGAGAACCTTCAGGCTCAAATTGAGTGCCGCCAAATAAATTTGCAACATCATTTCCACAAATTGAAACCACCGGAACTGTGTGTGTTACATTTATAAAATAAGTGTTTGTTTCAATAAAACTTGGCGGAATATTCGATGTAGAACTAAAGCACCTTGCTCTTAATACAGTTGTTGCTGATATATTTATGGGGCCGGAATAGACAGATGAACTTGTTGTAGGATCAGATCCATCTGTAGTATAATAAATGGTAATATTGGGATCGGGAGTAGTTATGGATACAGATTGAGCTGAAGCATAAAATCCCGCAGGAACATTTAATATAGGCTTTGTTGCATATTCTAACATGGCACCAGTATTAGCTCCGTTAGGTGTTGAATTGGTAAATAGACTCCAAGTCGCAGCACCATCTGTAGTTCTTCCTCGTGAATGTAAGACTTGAGTGGGAATAATTGTTAAACTATCAATGATAGTTCCTCCCGAATTAGATAAAATTATTTTTTCAAATTTGGTTTGAGTTAATTTAAAATTGGTATGTATTTCAGAACCTCCAGCTATTTGAGCTCTTCCCGAAGCATAAACCATCATATATCCATTAGCAGGAATTGAAATACTACCCGGTACCTGAAATTTTGTTGGATTACCTGCTTTATCACTTAAATAATATCCATTTAAATCTATTGCTGCACCAGTTGTATTGTACAACTCAACCCAATCTTCCTTTTCGCCAAAAAAATCGGGATCTCCTCCACTATTTGCATTGGCACAGGAATATTCATTGATAACAATTTGTGCGTTGAGATTCTGAAGAAATAATAACGCAAAAATAAATATAACTAAT
>CAYRAD010000129.1:0-6944 GCA_964422135.1 uncultured Vicingus sp. | reverse complement strand
ACCGTAATTTTTGGCGATAACTTTCACGTACCTGCAACGAATATCGGAAGTTAATTTACACTCAAATTCTTTGGTAAAAGCTCCATATTCGTTATCCGGAAAATCATTGTTCAGCTCCTTTAATTTCCGAAAGGATTTTCCGTCTATCGATGTCCAAATCTCAACTTTTGGAGGAAACCAAATCCACGATTTAATGTCCTGTAAAGTGCCCAGCGAAATTTTGGATACCGAACTTTGTTCACCTAAATCGACAATGGCTGTTACATCTTTTCCATAATAGCCCTGCCAAAATCCTGTTCTGAAATTTGTGCTTCCTTTTAAATTGTCGATTAGTGCTTTATCTCCACCTGCATTGTACTGATTGTCATATTCAGATAATAACTTTATGCTTCTGCCTCCTTTTATCTTTTTGTAGGAAGCGGAAACCATAAAACTCTTTTTTCCATTCAACAACGCATAGGCTTCGATGGTGGAAGTTTTAGTAATGACAATTGGTTTTTCGTAAGGAACAAAATCTACATCCATTTTATAAAATAGCGTTGCTCCTTTTATCCCACTTTTTAGTTCCACTTCCATTGTTTTCTCAAAAGTTTGAGAAGACGTTGTAAAATAAGGAACAGGTGTAATTTGAGCTGATTCTGAAATCGCAGGAACAGGCATGTTTTCTGTTCCCCATTTTTCATTAGCCTTCGGCCCCATCTCAAAAACCAATTCACCACCATCCATGATTTGTTGATGGTAAAGCACCGCAGTATTCAACGGCTTTCCATTTATCGTTGCACTTTGAATGTATTTATTTTTGTCTGAAACGTTATTGGCTACTACTTTAAACTGTTTTCCATTTTCTAAATTGATAGTTACCTCATCAAACAAAGGTGTTCCGATGGCATAATAATTTAAACCAGGAGTTACAGCATAAAATCCCATGGCACTCAACACGTACCAAGCTGACATTTGTCCGCAATCTTCATTACCCGATAATCCATCTGGTTGATTGGTATAATGTTCTGTTAAAATTTGATGAACGCGTTCTTGTGTTTTGTAGGGCTTACCAACATAATCAAATAAATAAGCCATGTGATGACTCGGCTCGTTTCCATGAGCGTATTGCCCAATCAATCCTGTAATATCTGATTGTTGTCTGCCTTTTAATTCTGATTTGGTGGTAAACAATTCAGCTAACTTTTGTTCGAAATTTTTAGCTCCACCATGCAAATCAATCAGTCCTTTTAAATCTTGAGGGACAAACATGCTGTATTGCCACGAATTAGCCTCGGTAAAATTAAAATTGACCTCAGCAGGGTCAAAGCCATTGCTCCAACTGCCATTCATTTTGCTTTGCATAAAACCACTTTCGGGATTAAAAATATTCTTGTAGTACTGTGCCCTTTTTATAAATACTGAAGACACTGAATCATATTTCATGGTGTTGGCCATTTCAGCAATACACCAGTCATCATAAGCATATTCTAATGTTTTAGAAACTGACTCGGCTTCATCTACTGCAGCGATATAACCTTGTTTTTTGTAAAACTCTAACCCCAATTTATCCTGATTGGCACTGTGCAACATGGCTTCGAGAGCCAGTTTTTCATCGTAATCTTTTATCCCTTTGGCATAAGCATCTGCAATAACCGGAACAGCATGATAGCCAATCATACAACCTGTATAATTACCAGCTAATTCCCAAACGGGCAATTGTCCGCCATCCCGATATTGCTTTAAAAATGTTCGGATAAATTCGTTGGTCTTTTTTTGTTCGATAATGGTAAATAAAGGGTGTTCTGCTCTAAACGTATCCCATAAAGAAAACACCGTATAAACTGGTCCATCGTTAGATTGGTGAATTTTTAAATCTGTTCCTCGATACTTCCCATCCACATCGCTAAACACATTGGGAGCAAGCATGCTGTGGTATAAAGCAGTATAAAAAATTTCCTTTTTCTGCTCGTCTTTGCTTTTGATTTGAATTATATTTAAGGCTTTTTCCCATTTCGTTTTTGCGGCAGCTTTGTATTTTTCAAAATCCCAATGAGGAGCTTCTGCTTCTAAATTTTTTCTTGCTCCTTCAATGCTTACTGCAGAAATTCCGACTTTAACTATAATTTTTTCATTTGCTTCACAATAGAATTTAAAATTGATTTGATTATCAAGATTTAGTTGCTCTCCATTCACACCTTTACCAATTGATTCAATGAAACCTTTAGAAAATTGGATAACAAAATAGATATGTTGTTCCGCTGCCCAAGATTCAGATATCCTATATCCTTCAATCTCTTTTGAATTCTTTATATTAGTTCTAAAATCAACTAATTTATCACGATGCAATAAATCCAAAATAATGTTTGAAGTATCAGCTTTATTAAAAGTATATTCATGAATACCGACTCTTTCAGTTGCTGTTAAACGAACATCAATGTCATCTTCTGCTAAATTCACTTCATAATAACCTGGACTTGCTTTTTCTGTTTTCTTATCAAACCAAGAAGCATAGCCATTTTCTGCTCCAGTTTTATATCCATTATCAAATTGTACTGCTCCTTGTGTTGGCATTAACAATACATCTCCATAATCCCCAACACCTGTTCCACTTAAATGGGTATGACTAAATCCATAAATAATGGAATCGGTATTGTGATATCCCGAACAACCATCCCAACCTTCTAATCGAGTATCTGGACTTAACTGAACCATTCCGAAAGGCATGGTGGCTCCCGGATACGTATGTCCGTGACCTCCTGTTCCGATAAATGGATTGACTAAATTGTAAGAAGATTTAGAAATAGAATTTTTCATGTCGGAACTACAAGTTGACAGAAAAATTAGTAACCCAATGAAAAAGCTAAATCTTAGATAGCTCATGATTTTTATGTTAGTGATGTTTGAACTTTCTTACTATAAAAAAAGATGTAAGTATAACAAGCAATAATCAGAATAAAGGCCATTTTAAACCCTGAAATATCCGTGAAATATCCGTAAAGTGGTGGAATAATTGCTCCGCCCACAATGGCTGCACATAAAATACCAGAGCCTTGAGGCTTCAATTCTCCCAATCCTTCAATTGCCAAACTAAAAATGGTTGGAAACATAATGGAATTAAACAATCCAACAGCAAGAATCGTCCACAAAGCAACCAATCCGTTGGTGGTCATCGAGATGATAACAAATAAAATAGCACCAACTGCAAATATGCTTAGTATTTTCTGAGCCGGAAAAACCTTGGTTAAATATGCTCCAATAAACCTACCCACCATTGCTCCTGACCAATAAAAAATAACAAAAGATGCTACAATTCCTTTATCGTCAATGGTGTTTAAATCCGTTTCATGAATAAGAGAAGCGATGCTTCCCATGAAGTTATTATTTCTAATCACCTCAGCTAAATTCATGTCGATAAAATAGTTTACCAAATAACTACCAATGGCTACTTCAGCACCTACGTAAAGGAAAATTCCAACTGCTCCCAATCTTAATTTAGAATACTTTAGTGCTTTTCCATAATTCGATTTAACAGCCGTATTTAAAATCTGAGGTAATTTAGAAACTAGTACAACAAGAGCCAATACTATTAATGCAACAGCTAAAATTAAAAATGGCATTTGAACTGCAGAAGCTTCACTTAAATAGTAACTATTTTTAGTTGTTTCATCTAATAATTTTATTTCTTCAGAAGATTTAATGTTATCGCTTAATATAAATATAGCACCTAAAGCTGGTGCAATGGCAGTCCCTAAAGAATTAAATGCTTGAGATAAATTCAACCTGCTGGAAGAAGTTCTTTCATCTCCCAATGCTGTTACATAGGGATTTGCTGCAACTTGCAAAATGGTCATCCCGGCTGCTAATGTAAAATACCCTAGCATAAACAATGGAAAAAAACGATACGATGCTGCTGGTAAAAATAAAAGACAACCAATTCCCATAATAGCCAAACCAACCATAATTCCTTTCTTATAACCTATTCTATGTAATAAAGCTCCAGCTGGAATTGAAACAATACCGTAAGCTGTAAAAAAAGCAAACTGAACGAGTCCTGCCTGAAAATATGTCAATTCAAATATTTCTTTTAACCTTGGTATAAGTGAATCAACCAGCACTGTAATTAATCCCCACATAAAAAAAAGTGAGGTTATTAACATAAATGCTTTCTTGTAATTCTGTTTTTCTGCCATTTTAAATTTTCTGTTGCTAATTTACAATTTTCTAAAACGGTTTAGTACATTTATAAAAAATTATTTTGATGAAGAAGATTTCTCTTGCTGACGTTGCCAAAAGTTTAGGGGTTTCCAAAACTCTGGTTTCTCTTGTTTTGAATGATAGAGGGGATGAAAAAGGCATCAATAAAGACACGCAGCAACGGGTTAGAGATAAAGTAAAAGAACTAAACTATAAGCCCAATCAATTTGCTAGAGGTTTGAGAATGGGCAAATCCAATACCATTGGTTTTATTGTAGCAGATATTTCCAATTCTTTTTATGCTAAAATGTGTAGAAGTATTGAGGATCATTGTAACATAAACGGTTATAACCTTATTATTTGCAGCTCTGACGAAAATCCAGAAAAAGAATCGGAATTAATTCAAATGCTAATTGATAGGCAAGTGGATGGATTAATTATTTCTACTACTCAAAGTAATAACAGCGATATTCTAACATTAAAAAAGAATGATTTTCCTTTTGTGTTAATTGATAGAAATATTCCAAAAATTAAAACAAATTATGTCGTTGTTGATAATAAACAAGGCGCTAAAAATGTAGTAGAGCATTTAATTAATCTAGGAAACAGAAAAATTGGTCATTTAACAATCTCACCGGCTCACTTAAGTACGTTAAAAGATAGAACTTTAGGCTATAAAGAAGCATTAAAAGAAAATGGAATTAAAGTAGATACTAATTTAATTCGGGAAATCTCTTTCGATAAAATTAAAGAAGATGTACATAGAGAATTAAAGGAATTATTAAGCCCTCCACGAAGTATCAATTCTTTGTTCGTAGCAAACAACAACATTGCCGTTGCCTGTCTGGAATGCTTTAAAGAAATGAATATTCGAATCCCTCAAGATGTGGCTTTGGTAAGTTTTGATGATATTGATGCTTTTAAATTATGTTATCCCCCTATTACCGCAGTTGGACAACCAATTGAGGAAATGGGAAAAGTGGCTGTTGATATTTTGATAAAGAATATTAACGATGATAGTGGTAATTTTACTTCTCAACAGGTTTCTTTACCAACAGAGTTAGTGGTAAGAAGATCATGTGGCAGTTTTATAGCTGAACTTTAAATTGTATCCACTCTATAAGTATTATAGGAAATCATAGTAGGGAAAAATGCTGCCTGAAATAATACACTTATGGTAATCATTGTTACCAAAACTTTTTCATAAGCTTTTAATGTACAACTGAAAGTTTACTTCTAGTTTGATGATTTGAAGAAGTAAATTCGACAACGTAGATTCCGTCATTCAGCTCATCAATTTTGACAGAATTTTTAGACATTCCTTCAGACAAGCTATCGAATTCTTTTTTAAGAATGATTTGTCCGGCAGTGTTATATATTTCAACTTTTAGTGTTTCATTTTTACCCGCATAATACTCAAAAGAAAAATTGCCATTTGCTGGGTTTGGATATATGCCAATTTCACCTTTTTGAGAATGACATTTCACAGCCTCTATATCAGAGTAAGAAAATTTTCCATCAAAATCAGTTTGTTTTAACCGATAATAAGTTTGCATATTTAAGGGAGTATTATCTATCCAAGAATAATTGAGGATGTTATTACTATTACCTGCACCACTAATATTCGCAATACTTTCAAAGTCAATTCCATTAGTACTTCTTTCAATTGTAAAATAATCATTATTAATTTCTGAGGCCGTTGCCCATGTCAATTCAACTTGATTATTTAAACAATTAACATTAAAGTTAATTAACTCTATCGGTAAAACTAAAGATGGTGCTAAACAAGCTGATTGATTATTATTTAACCCTCCTGTTGAAGCGGTAAATCCAAAATATGGAACATTGGTTCCAAATAAAACCATTGGATCAACAGGACTATAAGAAACTGACCCATAAGTTACGGTTGCTGCTGCATTTAATGTTGTTGCTGTTAATGTTTGAGTTCCTGAAACATAAGATATTCTTAATGTGTGATCCAATCCATTTTCAATGTTGTACAAAGATGCACCATTCATTAATTCAACAGCATTAGGAACTACACGTGCTCCTGATGAACAGTCACCGGGATTTACGACACCATTTAGCCAAATATCCAAATGATCAGGGTCAGGTGAACCACTTCCACATGTTATACTTGTTAACCCATCATTACGATCTTCTGTATTTAAATAAGTATCTATTTCAACAATTAAAGAATTCGTAATCCCACCAGCTCCCATTGCACCTCCTGAAGTTCCAGTTGTAGACAAACCAGCGGGATCATTTTGAATTACAAAAGTAATTCCATCAGCTCCACCATCATTACTTCCTAAATTTACTGTAAAGTCATAAGTAAAGTCTGAAGTAAAATCTAATTTGTCATCAGCATCCCAAATAGAACCTAATTGATTATTAGTAGCAGTAGTTAATTGTGCGCATCCATTGCCTAAATCAGTTCCATTTCCAGTAACGCAATAATCAGTGCTTAAATCTGCAGCATCTATCTCAAAAGTTCCTGTTTGGTCGTTGTTGTTATCCCAAACTCTAACATATAATGTATTCCCTGGAGTCTGTCCGGTTAACGTAATTTTTGGCATATTTCCAAAACCACTATTGTCATCACAAGCCAATTCGGCAAAAGTACTAGCGCAATTTCCAGAAACAGAATATACCGACATTGCTACATCAGTTAAAGTTCCCGCATAAGCTTCAACCTTAACAATTCCTGAAGCTGGAACAGTAAGAGAATACCATAAATCTCCACCAGCATAAGTTCCACAAGAAGG
>CAYRAD010000128.1:0-6951 GCA_964422135.1 uncultured Vicingus sp. | reverse complement strand
TTTGGAATAGCATGTTTGTATTCGAACCAGAAGTCGAAAATATCTCCTACTAAATAAATTTCTTGGGCATCTGTTTTAATTTCATCCAACCAGGCCACCAATTTCTTTTCTCTTATTAAGCTCACCTCATGATTTGGTGCACCTAAATGAAAATCGGATGCAAAATAGATTTTATTTTTTTGAGAATTTGTCATTATTGGCTTCAAAAGTAAATAAAACTATACATTTTTGAATAATTGCTATTTACCTCAATCACTACAAATCAAATTTTCTAATCATTTTAAACGGATTAAGCAAATTAATATTTAACGTAAACCGTATTTTTTCAGCGTATTTTAATTGGTTTAAATCACTCGACATGATTACCGGAAAATAGATTTCAAAGATACCGGGAACAATGTTAAGAGATAATCCCCCATCATAAGTAACTTCTGAAACCTTGTCAATTTCATCACCTTTATCATTTCTAGCAGAGAACCCTATTAAACCAAAATCTGCATACGTACTAATGTATTTAGTAAATAAATTACTTTTAATATTTATGGCGTCTAACCATCTGTCACCTGAAGTGATATCGGTTTGGTTTTTAAATCCACCATCGGTAATGGCAAATTGTTGGTTTAGAAAACTACCTATGGTATTTCTTCCAAGATAAATCTGATTGTACAGATAATCGGAATTACCACTTAAATTGTAATTAAACCTGTTATTGGCATAATCATTATACAAAAATCGGCCGATAAAAATTCTGATATTCAAACCGGTTTGTTTTTTCTTATAAGCAAAACGATAGTTGGCAGTCAGGTCTAACTTAACAAAATCATCTGCTTGTTCAAATGAGGCAGTAACATAAAAAGGATTAATAGGATGCGTATTTTTTAGGCCTATAGTCAATACATTTACATAATATTTTTCAAGATTCAATGAGTAAATATTTTCGCCATTTTCATTTTTAGTGTAATTAGTTATTTCCTTAAAAATATTTACGTTCTCCAGCTTAATAAATACGGAACCAAATTGGCGGGGACTTCTTTTTTTTAGATCAAAATTAATGGATGGAGCTATTTTATAATATTGCGGAACTTCCTTTCCTGAGCTATTTTGTTGTGAATTAAAACGCAGGTATGAAAAAGAAGAAGCTTTTGCTCCTAGTTCAATATCTTGAAATACTGAATTGGGCATAATATGGTAATAGGCACTTGCATATCCGTTTATATTTTCTGAATCGAAAGCATACATAGGAGCAAGTACATACTCAAATCTTTTGGCCGGAATCGTAGAGTTGTAAAAAGCCATTCCTAACATTCCTTTGTCGTTCATGTTCCATCCTGCAAAAGGAGTAAAAAAGAGTTGGGTTTTATCCGGGTCTTCTATGCTTCCTATCCATTGTAGTCGTAATGGTTCAGTGGTTCTCAAAAGACTTTTAGTCTTAAGTGTATTATTTTTCCTTTTTATTTCGGGAATATCCAGTTGGGCATCTATCCTGTAATTATCAAAATCCTCTTTTTTAAAGGATACAAAAGATTTATCAGCAATTGGTTCGTACCACTGAGTAGTTATTATTTTTCCATCTTTTACACCAGAAATAGAAAAAGGACCATGAATTTCTCCCTTATTTCTGATTTTTAAGAGAACATGATCAGGATTGGCTGTATCTTTTTTGGATCCTGCAATTTTATAGTCAGTTTTTTTTGTGGTTTTAATCAAATCATCAAAAAACCAATTGAGGTCTTTACCAGTTTCTTCTTCAAATATTTTTCTTAAATCGTTAGGCTGAGGATGTTTAAACTTCCAATCATTGAAGTAGCTTTGCATACACTTATCATAAACATCTTCTCCTAAATATGCCATTAAATAGTCAAATACAATAGCCGTTTTAGAATACACAATTCCACCATAATTCAATGAGGAATACTCAGAAGAAGTTTCTTCGATGGGCTGATCCAGATTTCTGCGGGCATTGATTAAATAGGCAAGGTCATAATAAGATTTATGTTTATATTGGGAAATATCGAACCATTTTAGTGCTTTCTTTATTGTTGAATCATCGGATCCCAGCAAACTTCTCATAGGGTATTTAGTTTCAATATACCTGTTTTCATTCATTGAATTGATACCTTCATCCATCCATGCGTGATCACGTTCGTTTGAACCCAATATTCCATAAAACCAATTGTGACCGACTTCATGCATGATAACTGTTTCCAAGCCAAAATCATCATATGATTCGCCAATTACAGTAATATTCGGATACTCCATTCCACCTCCTGCACTTAAAGCTCCATCAACGGCAGTTACCTGATTGTACGGATAATCGCCATTCCAAAGAGAATAGTAATAAGTAGCATCATTAATGTATTCGATACTGTTTTTCCATAAATTGGCTTCGTTATTGGTAAACATTGCCCAAGTGGTTACTTTTCTTTTGGTGTGAGGTAATTCCACTTCCCCTTTCAATACATGGTATCTTTTATCAGCAAACCAAGCAAAATCATGAACTTTTTCCTGATGATAATGCAAAGTTTTTGTGGTATCGTTGGAAGGAGGAAAGCAGTTGTTCCACAAATCAAATGAATCAATAGTTGCTGTTCTTGCTGCATTTTTGTTTAGCCATGCCAATTCTTTTTCACCATCTACCAAATCTCCGGTTGCACCTACAACATAATTTTTTGGTAAAGTAATAAAGACATCATAAGTACCAAACTCCGAATAAAATTCTCCTTGGTCTAGATAGGGCATTTGATGCCATCCATTATTATCATAAACCGCAGGTTTTGGATACCATTGAGTTATCTGATAAGCTTGACCTAGATGTCCCATTCTGGAAAAAATACCTTTTGGGATTTTAATGTGAAAAGGAGTTGAAATCTCTACTGATTCTCCTGGTTTAAGTGGGTCTAATAAATAAACCATGCAAATATCTTCATTGTAAGGAGCATATTCCCACTGTAGTTTTTCTTCACCCACTTTAAATTCCAGCTCGTCAATATATCCTAGAATACTATCAGGAGCATAGTAAAGTTTGGTGTCATGGTTTTCTAGTTTTTGATTGCCTAAGGCTGAGTTGTATTTTTTATAGGCATTGGGCCACAAATGAAAGTATAAATATCGCAATGTTGTAGGAGAGTTGTTGATATAAGTGATTTTTTCAAAAGCATTTAACTCATGGTTTTCATCATCAAGTTTTACAGAAATATTATAGTTTACTTGCTGTTGGAAATAAGTTTTTTCTGTTTCTGTTTGAGCGTAAAACTGAGAGATGGAAATCCAAAAAATAATAAAAAGTATAAACCTCATTGTTTTATTTTGAATGTTAACAAATATAGGAAATTGATTGATGAACATTTCTTTATAAAAAACAGAAAAAATTAATTTCCGATTTTTTCTTTAATCATAGAAACCAAAACATCAATAGCCACCTTGTTTTCTCCACCAACAGGGATAATCATATCGGCATATTTCATGGTAGGTTCTATAAATTGGTTGTGCATGGGCTTTAATGTTTTCTCGTAACGATTGAGTACCTCACTTATATCTCTTCCTCTTTCAGAAATATCTCTTCTAATTCTCCTTATTAAGCGATCATCAGCATCAGTGTGTACAAATATTTTAATGTCGCACATATTTCGTAGTAATTCATTGGTGAAGACCAGAATACCTTCAACAATTAATATCTCTTTAGGATGAACCACTTTATAATCGTCTGAACGAGAATGGGTAATGTAAGAATAAATAGGTTGATCTACCGATTTGCCTTTTTTGAGCTGTCCAATATGTTTCAGCAATAAATCAAAATCAATGGAATTAGGATGGTCATAGTTTATTTTGGTTCTTTCTTCAAAAGTGAGTTGAGCATTATTTCGGTAATAAGCGTCTTGAGGAAGAATAGTAACGTTCTCTTTTGGTAATTTTTTGGCAATTTTAGTTACCACAGTGGTTTTACCTGAACCCGTTCCTCCAGCAATTCCTATAATTATCATAAGTTAAAATATTTCTTCCAGTTTATTTTCCAGTGCTATACCTCTTAAATTTATTCCCAAAATAACGCCTTCTTTATCTACAAGTACTGTAAATGGGATACTTTCAATACCGTATTTTTGAACAATTTCTGAACTCCAACCTTTTAATTCGCTAACATGATTTTTCCATACTAAACCATCTTTTTCAATTGCTTTCAACCAATCTTGTTTGGGGTCTTGCTGTCGTGGCATACCGTCTAATGAAACACTCATTACTTCAAAACCTTTTTTGTGAAATTTGTTGTAGGCTTTAACTACATTTGGGTTTTCTTGTCTGCAAGGTCTGCACCATGATGCCCAAAAATCAATCAAAACTACCTTTCCTTTTAGAGATGAAAGTGAAACAGGATTATTATTTCGGTCGTTTATGGTGAAATCAGGTGCAATGGCTCCAATACTCAGGGTTACCATTTTGGAGACTTTTGTATGGAACTCAGTAAACCACGGTTCATTTTTCATAGTATTTACCATTGCCTCATCAACTTTTTTATATAAATCACCATATATTTTCGGATCAAGTTGTTGGACAGCTGCTAAACTTACTAAAGAAGATGGATTCTCATTGATTATATTTATAAAAGTATTGTTCATTCTATTCGTGGATAAAATATTTGCTTTTTGTAATTCTACAAACAGATTTTGATCATTTGGATTGGCCTGATAAACTCTACTAAGTGAATCCTGAAATAGTGCGTTGTTTTTATAAGCAATATTAAATTCCTTTAATTTATTTGACTCAGGAGAACCTTCAATTGTGTATGTATCCATTAAATTATTTCCATCACCATTAATAATAGTTTTTTCGTTAACATTTAAAACAAGATTGATAAAATTCTGATTGTTAATTCGTAAACGGTAATATCCTAATTTCTCAATGGCTTGGGAAAAATTAAAATTTCCATTTTCATCCACTTTTACAGAATCTTTTGTAAAAATTTGTTTAGGAGTCAGATAATCTAAATAAAGAAAATTACCTTCTTTTAGATGGCTGATATTACCCGAGATGGAAGGTTTTAAATTGGTGTTATTGTTCTCTGCTCCACAAGCAAATAATAAAATAGGAACCAGTATAAATAGTTTTTTTATCCTCATTATTAAATTAAAATTTATGGTAATTACTCAAAATAATATTATTTAGAAATTAATTCTGTTGAATAAATTTGAGAGAGTAACTCCTTAATAATTAATGTCATTTTTGGTTCAGCAACTTTGGCAATTTCCTGAACTTCTTCATGACTGATTTCTACAATTTTTCCATCTACCCCCAAATCAGTTATGATGGACATCGCCATGCAGGGAATATCCATGTGCCGTGCAACAATAACTTCTGGAACCGTACTCATACCAACTGCATCAGCACCAATAATTTTCATGTACCTGTATTCTGCAGGAGTTTCAAATGTGGGACCCGAAAGAACAGCATAAATACCTTGTTGTAGTTTAATGTTATTTTCTTCGGCAATTCTTAAAACCATTTCGTTTAATTCATTGCTATAAGGCTCGCTCATATCAGGGAAACGAGGGCCTAATTCATCTATGTTTTTACCTCTAAGAGGATTATCCGGTAACAGATTAATATGATCTTTAATTAACATAATATCTCCAATAATGAAATTGGAGTTTACTCCTCCACTGGCATTACTCAAAAACAAGTTAGAAATCCCTAAAGCTTTCATCACCCTTATTGGGAAAGTACATTCTTGAAGTGAATAGCCTTCATAGTAGTGAAATCTTCCTTGCATGGCAACAATAGGTACATTATTAATAGTGCCAAAAATTAATTGTCCCTGATGTCCTTGGACAGTAGAAACAGGAAAATTTGGGATTTCAGAATATGGGATAGCTTTTTCGATTTGAATTTCGGAAGAAAGATTACCCAAACCTGTTCCTAAGACAATTCCTGCAAAAGGAGTTGTTTTTGTTTTACTTTTTAAAAAAGTTTTAGTTTCTTGAATTTGCTGTAACATATTTTAATATTTGCTCTTCAAAATCCTCTTTATCATTTCCGTGAAAACATATTTCTATCGGAATATAAAAAATAGGTATATCTTGTATTTGTTTTTTAATTTTTGGCAAAGATAATCGCATAATATCTTTTTCTGTAGTAATTATAATTTTATTATTACCATATAAATTACTGAATCTTTCTTTAATACTAATTATGTCTGTTTCAGTGTAAAAGTGATGATCAGAAAATTTAATATGTTCAACCAAACTAAATTCATTATGTAATTTATAAAATAAGAGTCCAGCTTTTGCAATACCAGTTAAAAGAAGTATGGAAAAATTCTTTCTAATTTCATCAGTTAACTTTTTGGCTGTTTCAGTAAAAGGTTTTAATTCTCCATATTTCAGATATGAAAAATAAATTTTCTGATATTCTTCTGCATTTAAGCTTTCTTTAATCCTTCTTTTGTCAATGGGTGACAATACATTACTTGTTTTTGAGACTATAATAATGTCTGCTCTTTTACTACCAAACCTCCATTCTCTTAATCGACCAGAAGGTACAATTGTATCATTAATATATAAGTTGCTAAAATCTGTAATTAAAATGTTGATTCCTGGGTTTACTGACCGATGTTGGTATGCGTCATCTAAAAGAACTACATTGATTTCAGGATGAATTTCTTTCAATTTTTTAATTCCATTTACCCTTTTTTCATCAACAGCAACAGGCAAGTCAATAAATTTATTTTTAAACTGTAATGGTTCATCTCCAATTTCTTTAGCGGTAGAATTAGTATCTGCTAAATAAAAACCAGCTGTGTTTCTTTTATACCCCCTACTTAATGTTGCAACTTTAAAATTGTCTTTTAATAAATTAACAAGATATTCTATATGAGGAGTTTTTCCCACACCTCCCATGGCTAGGTTGCCAACAGCTATTACTGGAAAAATAAATTCTTTCGATTTTAATACATTCCAATCG
>CAYRAD010000127.1:0-7001 GCA_964422135.1 uncultured Vicingus sp. | reverse complement strand
CAAATTCGATTACTATTCACACTTCGTGATTTGTAATTGTTTATAAAGAAGAAGCGAGAGATTAGGCTCTATGACCTTCTGGCAACCAACTAAAAGTTCCGATAGCTATCGGAATTGGAAAACAGGTGCCAATTCCTATCTCCCGAATGTTTCGGGAGAAAATATAAAGAATTGCAAAATGAAAACAATTATCAAACAACAAACAAAATCAGATAGTCCTCATGACTATAATGATTATTACTTATCTATTAAGTCTTTTCTTCATTCAGATTCAATGATGCTTTGTATGTGCTGTTGTGGCATGTGCTAAGCATCATTCATTTTTCTAAAATTTTCTTGAAACATGAGTGATTCGTGTCTGCTCGGAGTGGATTCGCTATGGCTCAATTTCTATCAATTCATATCATTTATAAACAATTTAAAAATTAATTATCATGAGTACACAAAACAAAAATTTAAAATTTGAAACATTACAATTACATGCTGGTCATGAAGTAGATAAATCTACCAATTCCAGAGCAGTACCTATTTATCAAACTTCATCATTTACCTTTGATAATACCGAACATGCTGCTAACTTATTTGGTTTAAAAGAGTTCGGAAACATTTACACTAGAATAGGAAATCCTACAACTGATGTGTTCGAAAAACGAATTGCAGCATTAGAAGGAGGCGTTGCTGCTTTAGCAACATCTTCTGGCTTATCAGCACAATTTTTAGCATTAAACAACATTTTACAAGCGGGTGATAATTTTATTTCTTCTCCCAATTTATATGGCGGAAGTTACAATCAATTTAAAGTTGCCTTTAAACGCTTAGGAATTGAAACACGATTTGCAAAAACAGATAGTGTTGAAGATTTCGAAAAACTGATTGATGAAAAAACCAGGGCCATTTATGTTGAAACCATCGGAAACCCCGGATTCAATGTGCCAGATTTTGATGCCATAATTGCATTAGCTAAATCTTACGATTTACCAGTGGTGGTTGATAATACTTTCGGAGCGGGAGGTTATTTATTTCGGCCAATTGAACACGGTGCTAATGTGGTGGTTGAATCTGCTACTAAATGGATTGGCGGTCATGGAACTTCAATAGGAGGAGTAATTGTTGATGGAGGAAATTACAATTGGGGGAATGGAAAATATCCTCAATTTACCGAGCCAAGTGAAGGTTATCATGGATTAGTATTTTGGGATGTTTTCGGAACTGAATCACCGTTTGGAAACATTGCTTTTATTATTAGAGCAAGGGTAGAAGGGTTAAGAGATTTTGGTAATGTATTATCTCCATTCAATGCTTTTCAGTTAATACAAGGATTAGAAACTTTATCACTAAGAGTGGAACGACATGTTGAGAATGCACTGAATTTAGCAACGTGGTTGGAAAATCATCCTCAAGTTGAAAAGGTAAATTATCCTGGGTTAGTTTCATCTCCTCACCATTTATTGGCGAAAAAGTATTTGAAAAAAGGCTTTGGTGGAGTGTTAAGCTTTGAGCTAAAAGGAAGCAAAGAAAATGCCGCTCAATTTATCGATTCGTTAGAATTAGTGAGTCATTTAGCGAATGTTGGAGACGCCAAAACATTAATTATTCAGCCTTCGGCAACTACACATCAGCAATTGACTGATGAAGAGCAGTTAAGTGCTGGCGTTACACCTGCTTTGTTAAGGGTTTCGGTTGGAATTGAAAACATTGACGACATCAAAGCTGATTTCGAACAGGCTTTTAAAAAGGTAATAAAAATCAATTCAGAAATAAAACAAGCAGTTTTGAACTAAAATTAAGATGAGTAGCAAAGTTTTTACATATAAAAAGCAGGTGCTGTTGGAATCAGGTCGAAAATTGCATGAATTAAGCTTGAGTTACACCACATTAGGAACGTTGAATGCAGAAAAAAGTAATGTTATTTGGGTAACTCATGCTTTAACTGCAAATGCTAATCCTGAAGAATGGTGGAATGGAATAATTGGAAAAGGGAAATTTTTTAATCCCGAACAACATTTCATTGTTTGTGCCAATATTATTGGTTCCTGCTACGGATCAACTGGTCCTTTGTCCATTAATCCTGATACGGGAAATCCTTATTATCATGATTTTCCTGAAATTACCATTCGGGATATGGTAACAGGATTGGAATTATTGAGAAATTTTTTGAAGATCGAAAAAATCCATACGCTTCTTGGAGGTTCATTAGGAGGACAGCAAGCTTTGGAATGGGCAATTCAGCAACCGAACGTATTTGAAAATTTAATTTTGGTTGCTACCAATGCCCGACATTCAGCTTGGGGAAAAGCTTTTAATGAAAGTCAACGTTTAGCGATAAAGGCAGACCGGACATGGCATTCCTATTCAGCTGATGCAGGATTAAAAGGATTAAAAGCTGCTAGAGCAATCGCTTTATTAAGTTACCGTAATTACGATACGTACCAAACAACACAACAAGATGATAATGAAAAAACGAGTGATTTTAAAGCATCAAGCTATCAAAATTATCAGGGAGAAAAACTGGTAAATCGGTTCAATGCTTTTTCATATTGCTACTTATCCAAAGCTATGGATAGCCACAATGTTGCACGCAAAAGAGGAACTGTAAAAAATGCGTTAAGTAAGGTGAAAGCCAAAACATTAATAGTAGCAATTAGCTCGGACATCCTGTTTCCAGTTAGTGAATCGAAAATATTATCAGAAGGAATTCTGAATTCTTCATTCTCAATTCTTCATTCTCTTTATGGTCATGATGGATTTTTAATAGAGACGGAGCAATTAAAAAGGGAATTTGAGTGCTTTTTAGCTCAGCAAAATAAAAAAGAAGTAAAACATTTTAAAATAGCAATATAATGAGTACTAATAAAGACATAAAAATATACGGATTTGGAGTTGTTGCACAGGGATTCCATAATTATTTAGTTGAAAATTATGAGGAAGAGCGATTGAATACCGTAATTATTAAAGATGCTTTAAAACCTAGAAAGAAGATTAATGCAATTATAGAAACGACCAATGATAATACTGTTCGTGATAAAGATATGGGTGTAATTGTTGAACTAATTAGTTCATCTGATGAAGCTTATGGAATTGTTGCTGAAAATCTTGAAATAGGTAAAAAAGTAATATCTGCCAATAAAAAACTCATTGCAGAAAATTTAGCTGAGTTAATAGCTAAAGAACAATCCAATAATGGAACCTTCTTATATGAAGGTGCTGTTTGTGGAAGTATTCCAATTATTAGAGTTTTAAACGATATCTATGAAAATGAACCAGTGTTGGAAGTTAAAGGTATTTTTAATGGGTCTTCGAACTATATTTTAAGTCAGCTTTTTAACAAAGATATTTCTTATCAGGAAGCACTGGTTGAGGCACAGCAATTAGGTTTCGCAGAGGCAGACCCTACATCCGATGTCGGTGGATTTGATGCATTGTATAAGTTAATCATTATTACTGCTCATGCTTTTGGTATAATTGTAAAACTACAGGAAGTGCTAAATATTGGGATTGAAGCAATTACGAAGGAAGATATTGATTTCGCAAAAAAACACAAGTTGAAAATTAAATTAATATCGAAAGTATCATTAAAAGGAGATAAATTAAGCCTTACCGTACTGCCAACATTTATCAATAATTCTGACATTTTATATCGGGTAGAAAACGAATATAATGGGGTAGTTGTTAACTCTAAAAATATTGGCAAGCAATTCTACACAGGTAAGGGCGCAGGTAGTTTGCCTACAGGAGCAGTAGTTTTTTCCGACTTAAAAGCAATAGATAACAATTACCGTTATTCTTATAAAAAAATTGGGAAACAAAACCTTCAACTGAATAATGATGAAAAAATTACCGTGTTGTTAAGTGTAAAAGATTTAAAAAGCTTAGAATATTTGAATGTGGAGATTAATAATCTCCACCCATTAGACAATCATGGAAAACAATTTATTGCAAAAATTACGATAGCAGAATTAATTCGAAATAAGTATAATATTCTAAAAGAAGGGATATCATTATTAGCAATAGAAAGTGAAAATTTGATTCAGGAAATCTTTAGTTCTTCTTTAAAAGAAGAATCGCTAGTATGAATAGAATTACTAATTTTAGCCCTCATTTAGTATGATACCAATCATGTTAAATTAGCTGTAATAAGTTCAGTTTTGCATATTATTAAATTTAGTTAGATGATTAAGACAATTAAAAGAACGTTTTCGGAGAAAGAAATCAAAAAACTGAATAAAAAATACAATTCACTAAGTATTACAGAACGAATAGAAGAGTTATACAAAGATTTTGATGCACATGAAATAATGTTAACCTCTTCTTTTGCGGCAACTTCAGCGTTCTTATTGAGAGTATTTTCTAAAGTAAACCCTACTCAAATAATTTACTTTATTAATACAGGATATCATTTTCCTGAAACCATAGCATATAAAGAAAAGCTAACTGAATTATACGGTTTAAACGTGGAAGATATTGGAGCAAATGAAGAAGATCATGAATTTACCACTACTGATGAAACATGGATCAAAGATCCCAATTTATGCTGTTCTATCAATAAAGTAATTCCACTTAACAAAATAAAAGAAAATTATACGGTTTGGGTATCGGGTTTAATGGAATGGCAAAGTGATCATCGTGCAACTTTAGATATTTTTGAAGAGCGAAAAGGAGTATTAAAGTTTTATCCTTTACTGGATGTAACCATTGAGGAGAGGGAAAAATTTATTGAAGAAAATAAGTTGCCTTTTCACCCTTTGGTAAAAAAAGGGTATTTTTCTATAGGGTGTAAATATTGTACAATTCCCGGAAAAGGAAGGGAAGGACGTTGGAATAATAATCCTAAAACAGAATGTGGATTACATTTATGATTGTAAAGATGTAATGAAAAGTTAAAGTTAACTTAGTAACTTCGCAGTTTAAATTTTTGAACAGTGAAAACTAAAATAGCAATAATCGGAGCAGGAAATTTAGGAACTGCATTAGTGAAAGGATTAACAGATGGTAAAAATTATCAACCATCTGACTTTATTTTAACACGAAGAAACATTTCTAAATTAGATGCATTAAGAGAACAAGGATATCACACCTCGTCAAACAATAGTGAAGCGATTTTAAATGCACATATAATTATACTGTCTGTTCTTCCTCAAAAAATTAATATAATTCTTAATGAAATTGCTAATACGGTAACTAAAGATCAATTAATAATATCTTTGGTTTCCGGAGTTAAAGTACAACAGATACACGAAAAATTAAATGCTGATATTCCTGTTCTGAGGGCTATGCCCAATACAGCAATTGCTATTCGGGAATCTATGACCTGTATAGCAGATAATGAACAGTTTAAAGATAGAATTAAAGAGGTTCAAGATTTGTTTGAATTAGTAGGGGAAACAATTATTATCAATGAAGAACAAATGACTTCTGCAACAGCCTTGTGTGCCTGTGGAATTGCATTCTTTTTAAGAGCTATCAGGGCTGCTTCACAGGGAGGTAATGAAATAGATTTTCATGCAAATGAAGCCTTAAAAATGGCCGCACAAACGGCTAAAGGGGCAGCAAGTTTATTAATTGCCAATCAATCACATCCCGAAGATGAAATAGACAAAGTTACATCACCAAAAGGATGTACAATTGCTGGTTTAAACGAAATGGAACACAATGGATTTAGTTCTTCTTTTATCAAAGGCATTACGATATCTGCTAAAAAAGCAAAAGGACTTTATTCAGATAATTAATGTACCCCACTTGCAAGGTATTTTTTCTAAATTTGCATGGAATAACTATTATCATGAAGTACGTTAAAAATGTATTGGAATTTAAACTGTTTGAACTTGATGATTTCACTCTCTCAGTATATAATATTTTACTTGTAATTGTTGTTTTTTTCGCTGTAAAAGGGCTAACACACAGTATAGATGTCTTTATAAAAAAACGCTTAGAAAAGAAAGGTATTGTAGATGAAGGAAGAGGACATTCTTTAAATCAAATAAGTAAGTATATTATTTATATACTAGGTGTTTTTATCACAATACAAAGTTTAGGAATAAAATTAGATTTAATATTTGGAGTCTTTGCCGCATTAGGGTTAGGTATTGGATTTGCTTTACAAGATGTTTTTAAAGATTTAATATCAGGAATAATTATTTTATTCGAAGGTAACGTTTCTGTGGGAGATATTTTAGAAGTTGATGGATTAATAGGAACTGTAAAGCATGTGAAACTTAGAACTTCTGAAATTAGAACAAGAGATGGTATTTTTATTGTCGTACCAAACTCTAGAATTGTTAACAAAAAAGTGATTAATTGGAGTACTAATAATAAAATAACTAGGTTTAATGTCTCAGTTGGTGTTGCTTATGGTACAGATGTAGAAAAAGTAAAAACATTATTATTACAAAGTGCAAACGAACATGAACTGATTTCTAAACGACCTAAACCAATAGTTATTTTTAATGATTTTGGTGATTCTGCACTACAATTTGAGGTCCATTTTTGGACTGAAGATACTTGGAAAATTGAAATCACACAAAGCGATTTAAGATTTAAAATTGATCAATTGTTTAGAGATAATAACATACAAATTCCTTTTCCACAAAGAGATGTACATCTTATAAAAAATCAGTAATAATAATTAAAAATTATATTTTGAAAATCAAACATTTTTGGAAAAAAGTACATTATTGGAGAATTAAAAACTTAAAAGATCGGCATTTTAACCTTATTTTAAGTTTAGTAGTTGGTATAGGCGCTGGGCTAATTGTTGCCGTTTTAAAAAATGCAGTACATTTTATTAGTAAATTTTTATCTTCTATTACTATCCATGAGTACCATAATTACTTATATTTTATATATCCAATAATTGGTTTATTTATTACATTAATTATCATCAAATACGTTATTAAAAGGCCTGTAGGGCATGGAATTCCTAGTGTGCTATATTCTATATCTCAAAAGAACAGTAGAATGCAAACACATTCTGCATTTTCATCTATTTTAACAGCTCCTCTTAC
>CAYRAD010000126.1:0-7044 GCA_964422135.1 uncultured Vicingus sp. | reverse complement strand
ACTGCAACGAGTATGGGATTAATTGACCCAAGTGTTACTCTTGCTGATACCATTGATGTTAGAACAAGTGGCTATGCTAATTTTGCAGCTGATACCGTGCCTGATGGTGTTGGCTCATTTATTGGAATTGTTGCTCAATATGGTTCCGGATTACAACTGTTGGTTAGAGACCCTAATGAATTGGGGTTAAACGGAACACCTCCAACTATAATTGATAAAAATTTTAATGACCAAAACATTACTTCAGGTGGATGGTCAACACAAAATGTTAGCGGAAGTATTAATTGGTTGACCAAAAATGTAGGTTCTAATACCACTTATTATGCTCAAATTAGTAATTTTCTTCCCCCTAATACAACTTGTGAAACATGGTTAATTTCTCCATCTTTTAACTTTTCTACAGCTACCAACCCCACCTTGTCCTTTCAATCTGCTTATAAATACACCGGAGATGCATTAAAACTTATGGTAACAACTAATTATACTGGAGATGTAACAACAACCTCTTGGGTTGATCTTTCTTCTTCTGCAATTTGGTCTTCCGGAAATTTCGTCTGGGTACCCTCAGGTGATATCAATTTATCAAGTTATTTACAACCTAATGTTAGGTTAGCTTTCAAATATGTTGGAACAAATATAGATGGAAGTACATGGGAAATTGATGATATTAAAATAATGTACTAAATTTAAATATTAATAATTAAAAATCTACAATTATGAAAAAACTCTTTACTTTTTTGTTAGCTGTTTGTGTTGGAACAATTAGTTTCGGCCAAACAATTTTTCAAAGCAACTTAAGTTCTTGGGCATCAGGCGACCCAACCGACTGGATGGGTAGCTCAACCAGCATAACTTCATCTGGTGTGGTTGAGATAACCACAGGTGCAACTTATGGAATAAGTATGGCTGCATTAATAAATCAATCAACAAGTCATAAAAGGTTTACCACACAATCCATTCAGGTAACCGCAGGTGAAACTTATGAAATTCAATTTTGGGTGTCAGGTGCGGTTGGAGACATCAGGTCTAACTATTATAATGTTTCAACTGGTTCTTATGGTACTTATAATTCATATGTAACTGTTACTTCAACCCAGACCATGGTTACTCAAACTATAACTTTAGCAGCCACCTGTGATAGTGCCCAATTCATCCTTTCTTTAAAAAATACTGATGCAACAGGTATTTTTTTAGATTCTGTAGCAATTAATGTAACAACACCTCCTGTTGCAACCCCTTATACCATTAATCAAATACAATTTAATACTACCCCTCCTTACGACTCGCCTCACAATACCGAATTAGTTGAAACCAGTGGTGTGGTTACAGGGGTTCAATACAATGGTTATTATTTACAAGATGGAAATGGTCCATGGAATGGTATTTTTGTGTTGGATTACACCAATGTTCCCAGTAGGGGAGACGTTGTTACAGTTACAGGAACTGTTGATGAATATTTTAATTACACTGAAATTAAAAGCGTAATTGTATATAACGCGGTTTCTGGTGGAACTTTGCCAACCCCTTCCTCAATAACAACTCTTGCTGCAAATGACGAACAATACGAAGGTGTTCTGGTAAAAGTATCTAATGCCAATTGTACTGCAGATACAACAAGTAATACTTTCAGAGAATGGACAATTAATGATGGCTCAGGTGATTTGGTGGCTGATGACAAAATGTTCATTTATGCACCAACTGTAAGTACACACTACGATGTAACCGGAATAATGGACTTTTCATTTAGTGTGGCCAAAATCTTACCAAGAGATATCAATGATATAGCTGTTGCAAGTGGAATTGAGGAAAATGGAACAACTACTGTTTCTGTTTATCCAAACCCTACATCGGATTGGTTAAATTTTAATACAAAGTTACACCGTTCTACAGTGAAAATTTTTGATGTTACAGGTAAAACATTAAAAACCATTTCAAACAATAGTAATGCATT
This sequence comes from uncultured Vicingus sp., assembly GCA_964422135.1. Taxonomy (GTDB): domain Bacteria; phylum Bacteroidota; class Bacteroidia; order Flavobacteriales_E; family Vicingaceae. The sequence continues at coordinate 5,093 of CAYRAD010000126.1, read as the reverse complement.
TAGCATTTTAGTGAACGATTTGGCTAATGGTGTTTATTTTTATACTGTGATGGATGAGAATAAAAATGTAATTTCTACCAATAGATTTATTGTAAAAAATTAATATCTTATAAATTATAGAAAGGCGAATCGTTTTGATTCGCCTTTTTTATTTTCATAAAATCCCTTACTTTTAATGAATTAAAAATTAGATTATGTCATTTCAAATTAACTCTTTCGAAGATTATCAAAAGCAATACCAACAAAGTGTCGAAAACCCCGAACAATTCTGGGCAAACATTGCCGATACCTTTACCTGGCGAAAAAAATGGGATAATGTTTTGGAATGGAATTTTGATGACCCCAAGGTAAAATGGTATGTAAATGGTAAATTAAACATTACCGAAAATTGTTTAGACCGCCACCTCGAAACTATTGGCAATCAAACAGCTATAATTTGGGAACCCAACAATCCAAAAGACGAAACCATACGATTAAGTTATAAAGAACTTCATCAAAAAGTAGGTGAATTTGCCAATGTACTAAAAAATAATGGCGCTAAAAAAGGAGACCGGATTTGTTTATACATGCCTATGGTTCCCGAACTGGCTATTGCTATTTTAGCTTGTGCAAGAATTGGAGCTATCCATTCGGTAGTGTTTGCCGGATTTTCTGCCAAAGCCTTAGCCGACAGAATTAATGACGCCTCCTGTAATATTGTTTTGTGTTCTGATGAAGCGTATAGAGGTTCCAAAATAATTCCTATTAAAAATGTAGTGGATGAAGCTTTAAACACTTGTCCGTCTGTCCAAAAAAATATTGTATTAAAACGCTCCGGAGCAGCTATAAATATGTTGGAAGGAAGAGATGTTTGGTGGAATGACGAACTAAAGAAAGTAGGTTCTATTTGTGAGGCAGAAGAAATGGATGCTGAGGATGTGTTGTTTATTTTATATACTTCCGGTTCAACCGGACAACCCAAGGGAGTTGTACATACAACAGGCGGCTATATGGTTTACACCAACTACAGCTTTCAAAATGTTTTTCAATATAAAAAAGGAGATATTTATTGGTGCACTGCTGACATTGGTTGGATTACAGGGCACTCTTATATTGTTTATGGACCATTATTAGCCGGAGCAACAACTCTTATGTTTGAAGGTGTACCAACCTGGCCGGATGCAGGGCGTTTTTGGGAAATAGTGGACAAACATCAGGTGAGTATTTTTTATACTGCTCCAACCGCAATACGAGCCTTAGAAGCTTGTGATATTGAATTTGTTAATAAACATAAATTGAGTTCCTTAAAAGTTTTAGGCACTGTTGGTGAACCCATAAATGAAGAAGCTTGGGATTGGTATCACAAAAATATTGGGAAAAACAAATGCCCAATTGTAGATACCTGGTGGCAAACCGAAACAGGAGGCATTATGATTTCTCCAATAGCCGGAATAACACCATTAAAACCAACTTTTGCAACCTTACCACTTCCAGGGATCCAACCTTGTTTAGTAGATGCAGATGGTAAAGAAATCGAAAAAAATAATATTGAAGGTAACTTGTGTGTTAAATTCCCATGGCCTTCCATGATAAGAACAACCTATGGTAATCACGAACGATGTAAGCAAACCTATTTTTCTACTTACAAAGGCAAGTACTTTACGGGTGACGGATGTAAAAGAGATGAAAATGGAATGTACAAAATTACCGGACGGGTAGATGATGTTATTAATGTTTCCGGACATAGAATAGGAACCGCAGAAGTGGAAAATGCTTTGGATGAACATCATGAGATTATAGAAACTGCAGTAGTTGGTTATCCTCATCATATAAAAGGGCAGGGAATTTATGCTTATGTTATTTGTGCTAAAGAAGTAAACGAAGAAGAACTGAGAAAAGAATTGCTTGCACATATAACCAAAGAAATAGGTCCTTTTGCAAAACCGGATAAAATACAAGTTGTTAAGGGACTTCCTAAAACACGTTCAGGAAAAATTATGCGCAGAATCTTGAGAAAAATTGCAGAAGGAGATTCTTCGAACTTAGGAGATACCAGTACTTTACTTGACCCGGAGGTAGTTGAAGACATTAAAAACAAAGCCTTGTAATTACTGATTCATTTTCTTCAGGTCAAAGACATCTTCCTTAAATCTAACGATTTTTAACCTGAAATATGCCAATATACTGGTTTATGATATTGTGCGGTACTTGCGATATGCCCAAAAACTAAGATGAACTTTTTAAAAGAACCCGTCCGAATCCGGACAGGTTTTTTTATTCCGTTTAACAACAATCTCTAGAAGCTTTATTTTCTTGTATGGGTGGACAAGGAACAGTTCCATAAGAACAGAAAACACAACAATCATTGTTTATTGGCTTCAATACTTTTTTGCAGTTTTCACATATATAAAAGTATTGGCAGGTATCTGTTGGCATCTGTTCTTCTTTCTGGTGTCCACACTCCGGACAAGTAATTACTGATTTAAAAATAATTTTCATTCTGTTGTTATTACAGTACAACCTGTTGAATTAATTGCCTATTTGATTTCTTTGGCTGATGTTTTGGTTTTGTCAAATTCAATAATAGCATTCCCATTAGCATAAGAAGTATTGACTTCAAGTATTCCTGGTAATTCGGTAATAATGGCGAAATGCAACACAAAGAAGAAGCAATAGCTGTTAAAATCCCTGCTCCAATTATTTTAGTTGTTCCCTTTTCTGACACCCCTTAAACTAATTTGTACAATTTTCCGGGAAGTGATTTTACCACTCCGTTGAATTCGAGTTCTAGTAACAAGGATGCCGTTTTACTCATGGGTATTTGTGCCTGTAAAGAAAGATCGTCTATGGCCAGTTTCTCTTTTTGTGAAAGCAATTGAGTAATCATTTTTTCTTCGTCTGATAAGTCAACAAATAATCGTTGCTGTTTATTTTCTGTTACTTTTTCTGCTTCCCAAGTCATAATGTATTCAATATCTTTAACAGATTGAATTAGGGCAGCTTTGTTGCTTTTTATTAAATTGTTACAACCTTCTGATTGGGCATCATTTAACCTCCCGGGCAAAGCAAAAACATCACGATTGTAGTCGTTGGCCAAATAAGCGGTAATTAAAGAACCTCCTTTTTTGCTGGATTCTATTACCACTGTCAAATCAGATAACCCTGCAATTATTCGATTTCGTTTCGGAAAATTCTCCCGATCAGGATTGGTACCACTAATGTAATCGGAAATCAGCCCTCCGTTTTCCATCATTTGTTTGGCAACAGAACTGTGTTGTGACGGATAAAGCCGGTCTAGTCCGTGAGCCAAAACCGCAATAGTTGGTAGCTTGTTTTTAACTGCTGCTTTATGCGAACAAACATCTATTCCATAGGCCAATCCACTAACTATTAAGGGTTGGTGTGGTGTCAGGTCATTAAGCAATTGATCGCAAAACGCTTTACCATAATCTGTTGCATTTCTCGTCCCTACTATACTGATTACTTTGGGTAAATTAAAATCAATGGTTCCTTTGGTGTACAACATCACCGGACCATCTTCACAATGTATCAGTCGTTTCGGATAATTTTTGTCCAGATAAAATAAAGGTTGGATGTTATTTTTGGTTATAAATTTGATTTCCTCTTCGGCTGTTACCAACGCTTCTGTTTTACTTTGGAGAATACCACGTGCATTAACTACTCCAATACCCGGAATTTTTTCCAGCACGTTGTTTTTTTCCTTAAAAACCTGTTCAGCACTTCCGCAATAGGCAATCAGTTTTTTGGCTGTAATATCGCCTATGCCTTGCAATTGAGTAATTGCAATATTATAAAGTAGATTATCGTTCATTGCTGAGTAAAATTAGCTATTTTTATCCTTAATAATCGCAAAAAATGAAAGTACTCGGCATTATTCCTTCACGATATGGCTCTACCCGTTTCCCTGGAAAACCATTGGTTGAAATCAATGGAAAATCGATGATTCAGCGGGTTTATGAACAGGCAAAAAAAGCAATATCTTTAGCAGAAGTTGTTGTTGCCACTGACGATGAACGAATTTTTATACACATTGAAAGCTTTGGTGGTAAGGTAATGATGACTTCAACCAGCCATGAAAGCGGAACAGAAAGATGTGCTGAAGTTATAAATAAGCTTAACGAAAAATATGATGTGCTTATCAACATTCAGGGCGATGAACCTTTTATTGATCCTGAGCAAATCAATTTGTTGTGTGCTTGTTTTGACGACCCCAAAACAGACATTGCCACTCTGGTAAAAAAAATAGATTCCAACGAAGAACTGTTTAATCCTAACCGACCAAAAGTTGCTATTGATAAAAATGATTTTGCCTTGATGTTTAGCAGAAAGGCCATCCCTGAAATGCCCGGAATTGAAAAAGAAGATTGGTTGAAAGCACATACTTTTTACAAACACATTGGGATTTATGGTTACCGTACAAAGGTTTTGGAAAAAATAAGTCAATTACCACCGTCTCCATTAGAACAACAGGAAAAATTAGAACAACTCCGCTGGTTGGAAAATGCCTATGCTATAAAAATTGCCCGCACTAACCACGAGAGTGTTGCAATTGACACTCCTGAGGATTTAGAAAAAATCGTTTTCAAATAGCGAATCTTTTAGCTAATTTTATCACTTGTAAACATTACATGAAATTAGGCCTTTACATATCAGAATTATTGTTCCAGTACGATTGTGTTATTGTACCTGGATTGGGTGGTTTTGTGGCCAACTATAAATCCGCCTCTATTGAGCCCATCAAAAACACGTTTTACCCACCTTCGAAAGGAATTTCCTTTAATAAAAACCTGAACAAAAATGATGGTTTACTGGTTAACTTTATGGCTCAAAAAGAGAATAACAATTATGATAATGCCATCAAAAAAATTGAAGATTTGGTTGCCGGAATTAATCGCGACCTTAAACTGAAAAAAAATGTACTAATAGATGAAGTAGGAACGCTTTTTTTAGACGCTGAACAACGTATCCAATTCGAACCATCTGCTACGGTTAATTATTTACTGGATTCGTATGGATTGCCCGTTTTTCAGAAACAACCGATAAAACGCATTACAACTGAAGATAAAATAACCAAGGAGTTTAAAGACCGCACG
>CAYRAD010000125.1:0-7050 GCA_964422135.1 uncultured Vicingus sp. | reverse complement strand
AAGTCAGGAATAACCCTGTGAAAAGTTAATCCGTTATAAAATCCTTTTTTGGCTAATGTTGTAAAATTTTCAACTGTTTTCGGAGCATCTTTTTCATAAAACTCAACAGTCATGTCTCCTTTTTCTGTTCTAATTATTGCTTTCATAAATTAAAATTTAACGTCATTGCGAATAAGGAACGAATGAAGTAATCCTATTAATGAGATTGCTTCGTGCCTCGCAATGACGTATTGTTGTTTATTCTTTTCTTCCTGCCAGTAAATAAAGTGCAGCCATCCTAACAGCCACACCATTTTGAACCTGCTCTAAAATAATGGATTGTTTGCTGTCCGCTACATCCGAAGTAATCTCCACTCCTCTGTTAATAGGCCCAGGATGCATTATGGTTATTCTTTTATCTAAGGAATCTAATACTTCTTTATCTAAACCATATAACATAGAATATTCTCTAAGCGATGGGAAAAGTTTCAAATCCTGTCTTTCAAGCTGTATCCTGAGCATCATAGCCACATCACACCAATTCAATGCTTCTTTTAAGTCAATGATTACTTCAACACCTAATGTTGAGATGTATTTTGGGATAAGGGTCAAGGGGCCGCAAACTTTTACATTAGCTCCCAGTTTTTTCAAACAAAAAATATTGGATAATGCTACCCTCGAATGAAGTACATCACCAATAATCGCTATTTTTTTCCCTTTTATATCGCCATATCTTTCTTTGATGGAAAAGGCGTCAAGTAATGCCTGAGTAGGATGTTCATGAGCACCATCTCCTGCATTAACAATTTTGGCATCAACATGATTGGCCAAAAACTCTGCTGCTCCGGCATTGGGATGTCTCATCACCACCATATCTACTTTCATGGAAAGGATGTTGTTTACCGTATCCACTAAAGTTTCTCCTTTTTTTACGGATGAGCTTGCCGAAGCAAAGTTTAATATATCTGCAGACAATCTTTTTTCAGCAATCTCAAAAGAAAGTTTAGTTCTGGTAGAATTTTCGAAGAATAAGTTGGCAATGGTAATATCTCTAAGTGAAGGAACTTTTTTGATGGGGCGGTTAATGACTTCTTTAAAATGGGCTGCTGTTTCTAAAATCAGTTCGATATCTTTTTTTTCCAAATACCGGATACCTAAGAGGTGATTAACACTTAATTTACTCATTTTCAGGTGTATATAAAATTACTTTATCTTCTCTATCTGTTTCTTTCCAGCTTACTTTTACACGTTCAGAAACGACCGAGTGAACATTTTTTCCTATATAGTTTGCCTGTATTGGCAAATGTCTTTCATAGCGTCTATTTATTAGCACCAACAATTCTACCGATTTTGGTCTACCAAAAGCCAACATAGCATCTAAACCGGACCGGATAGTTCTACCTGTAAAAAGTACATCATCCATTAAAATCACATTTTTATCTTCAATGATAAAATCAATTTCAGTTTTGCTCGCTACCAATGGAATATTTTGTCTTCTATAGTCGTCTCTGAAAAAAGTTACATCCAGAGAGCCTACTTTTACATCATATTTTTTATCTATTTTTTTAAGCTCAGCTTGTATTCTACTGGCTAAGAAAGTGCCTCGAGGTTGTAAGCCAATAATTACAGTGTCTGAAAAGTCATTGAAGTTCTCGATTAGCTGATGTGCCAGTCTTTTAATGGTAAGATCAAATTGTTTGGCATTAAGTAATATTCGATCGTGGTGCTTCATTAAAGCACAAAGATATAATATTTTTGATAAATCCTGCTATATTAAAAAAGCCTTTCTGAAAAAAAACAGAAAGGCTTTGGAGTTTTAATTTGAATAAAGATTTTTTATTTTTCTCCTTTTTCTAAATCTGCTTTTAACTCAGAAAGTGCATTTAAATCACCTAAAGTTGTTTTCTCTACGTTATCGTTCACTTTTTTAACTGCTTTAGATGCTTTTTTGGCCTTAGCTTTTTTCTCGGCTTTCATTTCATTTTCGCTTTGTTTAAAAGTTAAGGTATGTGACAACACAATCCTTTTAGCTTTTTTATTGAACTCTAATACTTTAAAATCTACTTTATCATCCATCTTCAAGAAAGTACCATCTTCTTTTTCAGCATTTCTTTTATTTACAATTCCTTCCACACCATGTTGTAAAGTAACAATTGTTAATCCTTTTGGAGTAATTTCAGTTACTGTTCCGGTTTGAATTGAACCTTCTGTAAAGATGGTTTCAAAAACATCCCATGGATTCTCTTCCAATTGTTTATGACCTAAACTTAATCTTCTGTTTTCCCTGTCAATTTCTAAAATGATAACATCAATGTCTTCACCTACTTTTGTAATCTCAGAAGGGTGATTAATTTTCTTAGACCATGAAAGGTCAGAAATATGGATTAAACCGTCAACACCTAATTCTAAGGCAACGAAAACTCCGAAATCTGATATGTTAGTTACTTTACCTTTATGTTTAGAGTCAATTGGATATTTTTTCTCAATTCCTTCCCATGGGTCTTGTGTTAATTGTTTAACACCTAAAGACATTTTTCTTTCTTCCCTATCTAAAGTCAATACCTGAGCTTCAATCTCCTCTCCTACTTTAAAGAATTCCTGTGCAGGTTTTAAATGGTTACTCCATGTAATTTCAGATACGTGAACTAATCCTTCAACACCAGGAATAACTTCAATAAATGCACCATAATCAGCTACTACCACAACTTTTCCTTTAACCGTATCTCCAACAGCCAATTTCGGATCTAATTTATCCCAAGGATGATCCTGTAATTGTTTAACACCTAAAGCAATTCTTTTCTTATCATCATCAAAATCAAGAATTACAACATTTAATTTTTGATCTAATTCCAGGAATTCATCAGGATGGTTAATTCTTCCCCAAGATAAATCTGTAATGTGAACTAAACCGTCAACACCACCTAAATCAATAAATACACCGTATGAAGTAATGTTTTTAACTGTACCTTCTAATACTTGACCGATTTCTAATTTAGAAATGATTTGTTTCTTTTGTTCTTCTAATTCTGCTTCAATTAACGCTTTGTGAGAAACAACAATGTTTTTAAATTCTTTGTTAATCTTAACAACTTTAAATTCCATCGTTTTATCAACATACACATCGTAATCTCTAATTGGTTTAACATCAATCTGAGAACCAGGCAAAAATGCTTCAATGCCGAATACATCTACAATTAAGCCACCTTTCGTTCTACATTTAACGTAACCTTTAATTATTTCCTGAGTAGCTAATACTTCATTAACTCTATCCCATGCTCTTAAAGCTCTCGCTTTACTGTGAGATAAAATTAATTGTCCGTTTTTATCTTCTTGACTGACAACAAAAACTTCCACTTTATCTCCAGCTTTTAACTCTGGATTATATCTAAATTCTGAAATAGAAATTACTGCTTCAGATTTATATCCAATATTGATAACTACATCTCTATTAGAAACTGCAACAACCTCTCCATCTAAAACTTCTTGATCTGCAATAGATTTTAATGTAGCATCATAAACTTGCTCCATCTCATCTTTTTCAGCAATGGTATAAGAATCTTCATATTTACCAATTCTTTCCCAATCAAAATCTTCAAGTGGTTTAATTTCTCCTTTTACTTTTGCAACAGGTGCTGCTTTTTCTTTTTTAGGAGCTTCAGCTTTTTCTTCAACAGCTGTCTCTTCTACTTTAACTTTCTCTACCTTAGTTTCAGGCTCTTTTTTAGTTTTAACTTCCTTTTTAGCAGCAGGTGTTTTGTTAGCTGTTTTTTTTGTTTCAGCTGATTTAGTTGTTTTTTTAGCAGTTGCTTTCTTGGGAGTAGTTTTTTTAGCTGGAGTTTTTTTCTCAGCTTCTTCTTCTTTCTTTTCTGACATTTTATTTTTCTTGTATCCCGTTTAAATTCAGTGCTAACGAGAGATGGTTATTAAAAGCTGCACACTGAAACACAGCATAATTTTTTAGGAGCACAAAAATAGGTTTATTTTCTTTTAATTAAAAGTATATCAACAAATTAATTATTGCATTCATAAATAATTAGTATAAACGGATTCTTTAAAGCCATTCTTTAGCTTTTTTGCTCCAATTATTTAATAACTTTGTTAAAGCTTATGAGAACATTTGATATACCGGTTTATTACAGAAGTTCTTTTATTTCAACAATAAAGAACCTCAGAAGGGATGCCGACTCCAGAAAGAAAGATTTTAGCCCTACTTTACTCGATTTTGGCGATGTTCAATTTTTAATTCCTAGGCATTTTGGATTTTGTTATGGCGTTGAAAATGCAATTGAAATTGCATATAGAGCTGTTCATGAAAATCCTAATAAAAATATTTACTTACTCAGCCAGATGATTCATAACCCTATTGTAAATAAAGATTTACAAGAAAAAGGGATTAAATTTATTATGGATACTGAAGGAAATCAATTTGTTGACTGGAAAGACTTGGCTAAAGATGATATAATTATAATTCCAGCTTTTGGAACTACTCTTGAAATAAAAGAGAGAATTAATTCAATTGGTTTAACTACAAAAAAATACAATACTACTTGTCCTTTTGTTGAGCGTGTTTGGAAACAGTCAGAAAAATTAGGCATAGACAATGCTACGATTATCATTCATGGAAAACATAAACACGAAGAAACAAGAGCTACTTTCTCTCATAGCGAAAAAAATGCTCCCTCTTTAATTATTAAAGATATTAAAGAGGCAAAACTATTAGCTGAAATTATATTAGGCGAGAGAGATAAAAGTGAATTTGAAATTCTTTTTAAAGAAAGGTATTCCTCTAATTTTGACATTAATATTCATTTAAATAAAATTGGTGTAGTAAACCAAACTACCATGCTCGCTTCTGAAACCCAAGAGATTTCCGATTTTTTTAAAACTACGATGATTGCTAAATTTGGGATAGAAAATATAAAAAATCATTTTGAAGATACTCGAGACACACTTTGTTATGCAACTAACGACAACCAACAAGCGACTATTGGATTATTGAAAGAAAATGCTGATTTAGCTATTGTTGTTGGAGGTTACAATAGTTCTAACACTTCACACATTGTTGAATTATGCGAACAAAAACTACCAACTTATTTTATTAATTCTGCCGATGCTATTGAAAGCAATAAAGTTATCAATCATTTTAATTTCCATTCTAAAGAGAATCTCCAAACTTTAAACTACTTGGGCAAAAACAATCCATTAAGAATAATTTTAACTAGTGGAGCATCTTGCCCAGACACCATTGTTGATGAAGTTTTGGACAAGATGCTCAGTTATTTTAACACTACTATTACTAAAGAAGAAATTATTAAAAGTATACTTAAATTGAACTAATCTTTCCAACCACCTTTAAAGGCTATCTCTGATACTTTTTTTCTTTCCTTTACTTCAGAATCTCCTTCATAATAGCCTAAAGCTATTGCTGTTATTGGTTCGTATCCTTCTGGGATATTTAATTTATCAATGCAATTTTGAGGAATTATGCCTGCCATTTGGTGCAAATGGATTCCCATAGCTGATGCTTGAACCGTTAAATTCCCTACAGCTAATCCCAAATCATGTTTACGAACAGTATTTTTATTGCCATTTTTTGCAAAGTTTTTATTGACTACAGTAATTACTAAAGCTGCTACGTTTGAGGTCCAAGCTTGGTTTCCTTCAACCAAACACTCATGTAACTTTTTAAATTCTTCTGTATCTTGCTTTAAGGCATAAATAAATCGCCAAGGTTGCTCGTTAAATGCTGAAGCAGCTTTTCCTGCTGCTTCAAACAAGGTTAATAAATCTTCTTCCGTAAGTCTCTTATCGGTAAATTCATAAGGACTAAATCTTTCTTTTATTACATCTAATATTTCCATTTTTATAGTTGTTTTAATTATTTACTATTTGTGTATATGTTTTATAAGAAAGTTGCTTAGGTACAGCAATTGAAAACAATTGTACATTTTTATTAGCAACTATTTTGATTTCATTTTCATATTCCACAATGATAAAATCATGTTCTAAAATACCTTTACCATCAATTGATAACTCACCATCTATCAAATAGAAAGAATGTATCTTTGTCTTGTCTATTTCAAGCCTATGATTTCCAGTTGGAATAAGCAACTCATTAATTTCAACTCCTTCACTGTCCATTTTTACTGGACCACCATTTCCTACGTAATTTTTAAATTCAATTCCATTTTCATTAAAACAATGTATGTCCTCAGATTTATAATCATTATAACTAGCCGGTTGATTCATTGTTTTTTGAATATTAGGATCAAACCAAACTTGAAACATGCTACTTCCTTTATTTATTTTTTCGGCATGTGTAATTCCATTACCCGAGCGAATAATTTGAGCATCACCTTTTGACAATGTTAACCAACCATTTAATTTACTATCGTAATGTTCTATTTCTCCTTCTATAACAAAAGACATGATTTCGAACATTTTATGAGGGTGCTCTCCAATTAACCCGCCATTAGCTGACCATGCATTTGCCCAATAAAATAAGTTAGAATATGGTTGTTGAGTTCCTCCATCTTGAGGAAAACCGATGGGTTTATTTTCTAAAATCGCTCCCTCAGCAAAAGAACCTGAAGCTTGCTGTTCTTTATGTGTGATTTGAATAGCCATTTATTTATTTCCTAATAAAAATAACAACTTTTCTTTGTTCATTACTATTACCACAATATGCAAGATAGCCAATATAGCAGCCCCCCCTATTCCTGCAATATCTAATGATATGTGAAATAATAAAATATTTAATGTAATTGGTGCTAACATTACTATTGCTAATGGTTTTGCTTTATTGATTAAAAACAATAACCCAATTACTATTTCTGAAACGGCTAAAAAAGGGAAAAAATACCCTGTTGCCATTAAGGCTCCCATAAATGCACCTGCTTGATCTGGCATTGGAGGCATTGGCATAAATTGTAAAAATTTGTTTAATCCAAATACAACTAACATTAATCCTAATAAGATTCTTGTTATCATTTCAATTTTTGTTTTCATAATTTTAATTTTTTAATTATTAATTGTTATTACATTATATGTTTATACATCTATTTATTTAAA
>CAYRAD010000124.1:0-7113 GCA_964422135.1 uncultured Vicingus sp. | reverse complement strand
CTGCTAATTCTGCTCCTGGAGGAACAGATGTAGAAGATTTTTCAGGAAATAGTAATCATGGAAATGAATCAGGAGGAATTACTTTTAATGCAGCTGGGAAACTAAATTCTGCTTTAAAGTTTGATGGTGTTGATGATGCTATTACATTTCCTGATAGCAATGATTGGATTCTTGGCAGTGATTTTACTATAGGATTTTGGCTTAATAGTCCATTACCTGCTACAGGAACTGATTATTATTTTGTTGGTCAAGGTGGAGATTGGGGTTATGGTTTGAGATATGATTCCGGAACTGGATATAGAATACGTTCTTATCCTAGCAATATTTACTCCTCTGTATTTAATATTACGCCCTCAGTAAACACGTGGCAGTATTATACTCTGTCTGCTAATGGGGGCAATATTAAAGTCTATTTAAATGGATATGAAGTAGCAAATTTATCAAATACAATTGGTAATTCCTTCAAAAATTTGTCTATAGGAAATGATTTTGGAGCTTTTTTTGGAAAATTGAATGGTTCCCTTGATGAAATCTCTCTATGGAACAGAAGTTTATCCGCAACAGAAATTTTTGACATTTACAAAAGAGGAGAATTAAAGTTCAATTTAACTGCAAGAAGCTGTAATGACATTTTATGCTCTAGTGAAACATGGACAGATTTAAATGACACGTCTCCGCAAAATTTATCTGCATATGGAATTCCAAATAACCAATATTTTCAGTATAAATTTAATTTTGAAACAAATAATACAAACTATACCCCTGAATTATATAACGTAAGTGTTGATTATGCTGGTTTGAATGCTGCACCGACCGTTAATTTAACTGTTCCCGTAAATAATTCTTTCACAAACCTAACTTATGCTTTATTAAATGCAACTGTTTATGATAATGATTTAGACAATATGACTGTCTGGTTTTACGGAGATGATGTTTTAATCAATACAACCTACAACCAGACAAATGGAACAGCAATAACCTATAACTGGACTGGTTTATCAGAAGGAGTGCATAATTGGACGGTAAAAGCAGGAGACGGAACAGATAACTCAACAATTGAATATTATTTCTTTACTATTGATTTGACAAATCCAAGCATAAACTTTACAGCTCCAACAACGTCTAGTGGAAATTACTCGCAGAATTATGCCTTAGCAAATGTAACAGCTAATGATACAAATCTTGATACTATAGTTCTTAACTTATATAATACTACTGATTTAGTTCAACAAAATACTTCATCTTCAAGTCCATTATATGTTAATTTTTCTGGATTACCTGATGGAACCTATTATTTGAATGCTTCAGTTAATGACACTGCTGGAAAAATGAACTATACTGAAACAAGAGTTATTATTTTAGACACAACTTCCCCTGTTATCAGTAATATACAAAACGTATCAATCACAACAAGTTCAGCGATAATAACATGGGATACAGATGAGAATGCTAATTCAACTGTTTATTATGGAAACACAACCTCATTAGGATTGAATAAAACAGGTTCATCTTATATAACAAGTCATTCAATATCATTAACAAGTTTAGATAGCAACACAACTTATTATTATAATGTTTCTAGCTGTGATCCTTCTGGAAATTGTAACACAAGTTTACAATATAACTTCACAACATTAACATCAACACCTCCAAGTCCACAACCACAATCTTCTTCGGGCGGAGGAAACCCTTACAAAGATTCAGATTACCATTCAACAATTTTTAAAGGTAAAACAAGAATTTTTGAGTTTGGAGATTATTTAGCTATAAGAAATATTAACCTTACAACTAAAGAAAAAGTATATTTTTTAAAAATAACTATTGAATGGTTAGATTCAGAATATGATAAAAGAAATATTCCAGAATTAAGTGATGGGTTGGTGTATCATTATGAAGAAGTTTCTCATTCGCACTTTACTAATTCAGATATAAAAGATATAACAATTACTTTTAGAGTTGCAGATGATTGGTTAAAAGATAACAGTTTAGAACCAGAAGATATTGTTTTGAAAAGATATACTGATAAATGGGATGAATTAGATACTAAGTTTGTAGAGGAAAGTCAGGGCTATTATTACTTTGAAGCGAAAAGTCCGGGATTAAGTTATTTTGCTATAGGTAATAAAATAGAAAAAAATGTATCAGGAATTATTAATGAAACTCCTAAAGAAACTAAATCTGAAGAAGAGCAAAAAAAAGAAACTGAAAAACAGAAGGGAATTATAAATAAAAATAAAATACTAATTTATTCTATTATAGTTTTGATAATTGTTTCCATTATATTCTATTTGATAAGAACTAGTATAAATAATAGGAAAAACCATAGGAATCATTTCAATTAAAGAGGGGTTGGGAAAACTTCTGTAGTTTCTGCATCAGGTGCTACAATAACTAATGAATTTGATAAAACTTTTTATTTTTTATAACAATAAAATTAATCCCAATATCCTTTAAAGGAATGTATATCTCTGAACTATGTGTCTTCTTTATGCATTCAATTATCTCCAATTCTCCAAGATGGCTTATACCCTTAATAAAATAATTCAATTTGAGTTAAGGTATTTTTCTGTGTAAAAAGTAATGGCCTATTTAGACTTTATACACAAAGCCGTCCTATTAAAAACATTTATAAAATAAAAACTATTAACTAAAACATAAAAGATGGCTGATAAACTTGACTTAGGATTAACAAGTTATGTTCTTGGAATTGTAAGTATAGTGACAGCCTTTTTTATTCCAATAGCAGGATTAACTTTTGGAATAATTGGATTGGTTCAAAGCACAAAACAAAAAACAAAAACTTCTAAATTATCAAAAAAATTAAATATTATTGGAATTATTGTTAGTGTTGTTGTTTTTGCAGCTACATTTTTCTTACTAATGCAATCTGGAACATTACCAAATTTACCTGTAGTATAAAATGAAAAATAAAAGACAAAAAATTTCAAAGAAATTCTTAACTAATTTGCCTTTTCCCAAAAAAAGCCAAACTAAAGCAGCTATGGAGATGAGTGTTGGAACTATTGTAACAATAGTTCTTCTTATGAGTGTTTTGGTTTTAGGGATTTTTCTTGTTCAAAAAATATTCAAGACAGGTACAACTGCTATTGATTCTGTAGATACCAAAATTCAAAGTGAAATAGACAATTTATTTGCTACAGATGAAGGAGCAAAATTTTCAGCGATTCCAAAGGAAAGAATAGTTACAATTAAGAAAGGAGACAGTGGAGGATTTGGATTTTCTGTTACAAATAAGCTTCAAGATACAGCAACTTTTGCATATGAAGTGAGTTTGGACAGTGTAGCTTCTAATTGTCAGATGACAGAAACCCAAGCGGAAAATTTAATTGTCTTAGGAAAACAAGGAGAACGTACTTTAGGTTCAGGACAGAGTTTCGATGATGCAGTGTTTGTAAGATTTAGTATTCCAGAAACAGCACCTCTTTGTTTGATAGATTATTTTGTAGATGTAACTGCAGATGGAGAACCTTATACTGGATTTGCAAAAACAATTGAGATAAAATAATTTTTTAAACTACTTCTTCCTATTTGAACCATGCCTTTAAAGCTTTATAACACATTAACTAGAAAGAGGGAGATATTTAAATCTGTCAAAAAAGGAAAAGTTAGTATGTATGTTTGTGGTCCAACTGTAAATGATGTTCCTCATTTAGGACATGCAAGACAGCAAATTTCTTTTGATGTTTTAAGAAAATATTTGAAATTTTTAGGATATAAAGTAAAATTTGTTTCAAATATTACAGATATAGACGATAAAATAATTAAAAAATCTAATGAATTAGGAATAGATATAAAAAAATTAACAAAAGAAAATTTAAAAATACATTTGGAAGATTACAAAAAAATTGGAGTAGATGTTCCCGATGTTCAACCAAAAGCTACAGAATATGTGAAAGAAATGATTGAACTTGTAAAAAAATTAGAATCTAAAAGATATACTTATATTATAGAAAATGAAGGGGTTTATTTTGATATTTCTAAATTCAAAAATTATGGGAAATTATCAAATCAGAAAATTGAAAGTTTAAAAATAGGTGCAAGCGGTGCAAAGATTACCTCCTTGGATAAGAAGAAGTCTCCTCATGATTTTGTTTTATGGAAATTTTCTAAAACAGGAGAACCCTCGTGGAATTCTCCTTGGGGAAAAGGAAGACCGGGATGGCATATTGAATGTTCTGCCATGTCTAAAACAATTTTAGGATTGCCTTTAGATATTCATGGGGGAGGGCAGGATTTGATTTTTCCACATCATGAAGATGAAATAGCACAAAGTGAAGCAGCTTATGGAAAAAAATTTGCAAATTATTGGATACACAACGGGATGGTTAACGTTGATAAGATAAAAATGAGCAAATCTCTTGGAAATTTCAGAACAATTAGAGATATTTTAAAAGATTACTCTGGAGAAATAATAAGATACTTTGTGATATCTAATCAGTATAGAAAACCAATTAATTTTTCAAAAAAAACTTTGACAAATGCAGAAATTTCTTATAATCGATTAAAAAATATTTGTGAAAATATTAAGGATGATGGAAAAACTAATAAAACATATCTTAAGGAATTTGAAAAAGCAATGGATGATGATTTGAATACCCCCAAAGCATTACAGACTTTATGGAAACTTGTTAGAGATAAAAAAGCAACAGGGAAGTACAAAACAATAAAAAAGATAGACAAAGTTTTTGGATTGAAACTTTTAGAAAAAGATGAAATTAAAGTTCCAGATGACATATTGGAAGTTATTAAGCAAAGAGAAGTTGCGCGTGCAAAAAAAGATTGGAAAGAATCAGACGCTTTAAGAAAAGTAATTGAAAAAGAAGGGTATTTAATCGATGATACAAAAGATGGAACAAAAGTTAGGTTAAAATGACTGAAGATTATCCCTTTCCCGAAGAAGAAAAGAAAGTAGACCCCGAATTCAATCCAGATTGTCGTTGTCCAGAATTAACTTGTCCAAGACATTCAAACTGTAAAGCTTGTCAAAAATTCCATAATAAAAGGTTAGAAACAACTTATTGTGGAAAGTAATTTAAACTAAAAAATATTAGCATAAATAAGGTGATAAAATGACAAGAGTACATTATGCAAGTTTTATAGATTTAAAATATAAACCAAAGAAAACAGATTTAGTTTGCCAATTTAAAATAATTCCTACAAAAGATTATTCTTTTAGAGATATTTGTTCTATTACTGCTGGAGAAAGCTCTGTTGGAACATGGACAGATATTAAAACAATGAAACCAAGAATAGGGCGAACATTAGCTCCAAAAGTATTTTATATAGATGAGAAAAATCATAGATGTAAGATTGCTTATCCCCTTGAATTATTTGAATTAGGAAATTTGCCCGAGATTCTATCTTCAGTTGGAGGGAATATTTTTGGAATGAAGTCAGTAAAAGAATTATTCTGGGAGGATATAAACATTCCAGAAAAAATGTTAAAATCTTTTAAGGGTCCCCAGTTTGGAATCAAAGGACTTAGAAAATACCTAAATGTTTATGATAGACCCTTGGTGGGGACAATTGTAAAACCAAAGGTAGGATTAACTCCAAAAGAACATGCAAAAGTGGCCTATGATTCTTGGATAGGAGGATGTGATATTGTAAAGGATGATGAAAATTTAACTTCCCAACCATTTAATAATTTTTATAAAAGGATTCCTTTAGTATTAAAAGCTCTTAGAAAAGCAGAGAAAGAAACAGGAGAAAAGAAAGTTTATCTAGCAAATTGTACAGCTCCAGTTGATGAGATGATAAAAAGAATAAAGTTTGTGGAGAATAATAAAGGAAATTATATTATGTTGGATATCCTAACTCTTGGTTGGTCTGCATTACAAAAAGCAAGGGAGATAACTAAATTGCCCATTCATGCACATAGAGCAGGACATTCAATGTTAGATAGAAGTAAAACATTTGGAATGTCTATGGAGATTATAGCACAACTAGCAAGAATGGTTGGTGTTGACACATTACATATTGGAACTGCTTATGGAAAGATGTCAGGAGGAAAAAAAGAGGTTTTGCATATTGAACAAGAAATTGAGAATGAATTCACAAAACAAACAAAAGAATATCTTTCTCAAAAGTGGTTTAAGGTAAAACCTGTTTTTGGTGTTGCTTCAGGAGGAGTTTATCCCGGAATTGTTCCAGAAATAATAAAGTTTATGGGCAATGATGTGGTATTACAAGCTGGTGGAGGAATTCATGGCCATCCACAAGGTACAATCGCTGGAGCCAAAGCAATGAGACAAGCAGTAAATGCTACATCTAATAAGGTTTCATTAAAAGCATATGCAAAATATCATCTAGAACTTAGAGAAGCATTAAAGAAGTGGGGATAAAATTATTCTTTCTTTTTCTTCTTCTTTCTATAAGCCAATATTCCCCAACCTAATAATATAAGACCAAGCGTTATTAATAATATCTTTCCACCTGTTGTTTGACCAATACCAATTACCGCACCAGTTATTCCTCTTCTCGCTTTTTCAGTAGGTTCGTCTGTTGGTGTTCCATTAGGTGTAGTTATTTCTCCATTATCTTTAACTGAACATGCCACAGCTGTTGTTTCTGTTTCCTGACAAGTATTCGTACAGACATGATTTATTGAGCCATCTACACAACCCACAGGATCCCATTCACAAGTCCATTCTTCATTATCACATCCACCAGCAGGATCTCCGCCTCCACCTCCTCCTCCACCGCCCCCGCCGCCAGTAGAAACAAGAGTTGTGAAATTGTATGTTGTAGAGTTAGCACAATTTCCAGCTTGATCACATGAAGTTACATTATAAAAATAAAGTGTATTAGCACTTAAACCACTTAAAGGAATTGCATGGTTTTCCACATAAAGTGCTAACGTTTGATTAGAAGCTGTTGAATTAGCTTTCCAATAATATACAAGTGAATCTGAAATATCTCCTGTAGTTGTCCATAATGTTGTTGCAGAAGATGATGTAAGAGGTGAAGGAGGATTAGTAACAACTATTATTGGAGCAGTAGTATCTAAAGTAATCATTCTTGTAGGAGTTTTAGCAGAATTTCCTGCAGTATCATTAGCGCTAACATTGTAATAATAAACTCCCTCTGGTA
>CAYRAD010000123.1:0-7125 GCA_964422135.1 uncultured Vicingus sp. | reverse complement strand
TCGTTTGTACTTTGAAAGCTCCCGATCTGTCCAATTTCAGGGTTTTATCCGGACCCAATCAATCTACTAACATGTCATGGGTTAATGGTAAAACATCTTCTTCCATTTCTTACAGTTATATTTTAATGGCAGTTAAAGAAGGTGATTTTACGATTAAACCGGCAACGTGTACTTCAAATGGTAATACCTACAAATCTAATTCATTAAAAATTTCTGTGGGAAAAGGAGTAGCTGTTCAACAAAATACCAATCAAAATATTAATAATAAGACCAATCAGAAAAATTCTTCTGATGATATGTACATTCAATCTTCAGTTAATAAAACAAAAATATATCAGGGAGAACAGATAATTGCAACTTATCAGTTATATACAAG
This sequence comes from uncultured Vicingus sp., assembly GCA_964422135.1. GTDB lineage: Bacteria > Bacteroidota > Bacteroidia > Flavobacteriales_E > Vicingaceae. The sequence goes on along the minus strand of CAYRAD010000123.1, from coordinate 6,749 downwards.
AGTAAATATTTCCGGTAATGAATTAGTAAAGAATGCTGATTTAAATGGTTTTTGGAGTCAGGAAATAGATTTGGGGCAATCACAATGGAAACAGAAAATAATTGGCGGTTACCGTTGGTATATTGCCACAATCAGAAAAATTGTGCTCTTCCCTCAACGTTCCGGTGAATTGGAAATAGACCCTCTTGAAATGAAATTTACTGTACAACGAAGAGTTAAAGGTACTGGTAATAGTTTATACGATCAGTTTTTTGGAAGAGTCGAAAATGTAGAATATAACTTAAAAAGTAAACCCATTAAAATTCACGTTCTTCCTCATCCAAAACCGGCACCTGACGGATTTGGAGGTGCAGTCGGAAACATGGATATGAAAATGAATATTTCTACCAATGAAGTAAAAGAAAATGAAGCGGTTAATATCAAATTCAAAATATCAGGAAATGGAAATATTAATCTGGTTGAAAAACCAGCCATCAATTTTCCGAAAGATTTTGAAACCTACGATCCAAAAGTAAACGACAATATTAAAACTACATCATCAGGTGTTTCTGGAAGCAGAGAATTTGATTATCTCGTTATTCCACGCCATGCAGGTCAGTTTAATATCGACCCAGTTTCCTTTAGTTACTTTAACCCGAAAACAAAACAATACAAAACAATAACTACCGATCCTATTTCAATTAATGTGCTAAAAAGTGATGGTAGTACTTCTGATAATATTGTGTATTCTTCTGCTAATAAGGAAGACATAGAAATGTTAGGAGAAGACATCCGTTACATTCATGCTAACAACAATAAAATAACCCATTCTAACGAGCGTTTTTTTGGAAGCTGGAAATTTTATAGCTTGTTATCTTTAGCACCTTTTTTATTCCTTTTAGCATTTATCTTCAGAAATAGAATTAGAAAAATTCAAAGTGATGTTGTTAGATTGAAAAGTAAAAAAGCTAGCAAAGTAGCCAGTAAATTGTTAAGTTCAGCCAAGAAAAGTCTAGCAGAAAATAATGCAACTGCTTTTTACGAAGATATTTCAAAAGCTTTGTTTGGTTATATCGGTGATAAATTAAACATTGTTGTTTCTGAGTTGAACAAATCCAACATTAAAGATAAATTGATAAAAATTAATGTGGACGAACAAACTATCAACCAATTGATTGAGACCATAGAGTTGTGCGATATGGCTAGGTTTGCACCTGTTTCAACATCAGAACAAGACGTTTACAATAAAGCCGAATCCATTATCAATAAAATAGAGCAGGAGGTGAAAAAATGAAAAATGTTAAATTCATATTAACTGTTTTATTGTTCTCCATTGGTTTGTTTGCTAAAAGTGAAGTTAACACTGATTTTAATGCTGCCAATACATTGTACGCTGATGGTAAATACGAAGAAGCCATCCAAAAATATGAAGCTATCCTAGCATCGAATAATTTTTCAGCAGATATATATTATAACTTAGGAAATGCTTATTACAAATTGGACAATATCCCTGAAGCTATATTAAACTACGAGCGTGCCTTAAAATTACAACCTGATAATGAAGATGCTTTATTTAATTTAGCAATGGCGAATAAGCAAACAATAGATAAGATAGATAGGTTACCTGAACTCTTTATCGAAAATTCATGGAGAAATTTAGTAACTTCAAGAACGGTTGATAGTTGGGCATACATTTGTGCTGGATTATTATTTTTATCACTTTTATTTTTTGTTGGTTATTTAATTACCCGAATGGTTATTATTAAAAAGACCAATTTTTATGCTGGTGTTCTTTTCTTTGGTTTATCAATATTTAGTTTAATCTTAGCTGTTCAACACAATAAAATTATCAAAGAATCGTCCGAAGCAATTATTTTTTCTGCTACCATTACCATTCAAAGTGAGCACAATGAAAATTCCAAAAAATTGTTTACACTCCACGAAGGCACCAAAGTAAAATTACTCGAAGAGTCGAACAACTGGAGTAAAATTAAATTGCCTAATGGAAATGTAGGTTGGTTAAAATCTGAAAAGATTAAGCGTATTTGATTTCCCACAATAGAGAACATTAGCTTTTTCTTTAATTAATTCTTAACACTTAATTTCTTATTCTACATTTGCAGTAATGAAAAATAATTTAAGAATAGTTTTTATGGGGACTCCCGATTTTGCTGTGGAGTCGTTGAAGATATTGGTTGAAAACAACTACAATATTGTAGGGGTTATTACTGCTCCCGATAAACCTGCAGGAAGAGGTCAAAAAATAATGGAATCGGCAGTTAAAAAGTTTGCTGTTAGCAAAAATTTAAAAGTATTACAACCAAAAAACCTCAAAGCTGAAGAATTTTTAACTGAATTACATACACTTAATGCCAACCTTCAAATTGTTGTGGCATTTAGAATGTTACCCAAAGTGGTATGGAACATGCCGGAATTCGGAACTTTTAACTTACATGCTTCTCTCCTACCTCAATACAGAGGTGCAGCACCAATTAATTGGGCTATCATTAATGGAGAAAAAGAAACAGGAGTTACCACCTTTTTCTTACAACAGAAAATTGATACTGGTGATATTATTGCTCAAGAGAAAGTGAGCATTGAAGAAAATGAAACTGCTGGTGAACTGCACGATAAATTAATGGAAATTGGTTCTCAATTAGTTTTAAAAACTGTTCGGGATATTGAAAATGATGTTGTTTCTACTCAACTACAGAATGAAAACCAAGAGCTAAAAGAAGCCTTTAAAATATTTAAACCTTTTTGCAAAATCGACTGGGCTAAATCCATTGACGAAATTCATAATCACATCAGAGGGTTAAGTCCATACCCAACAGCATGGACAGCGTTTATAAATACTTCAAACAAAGAAACCATTTCCTGTAAAATTTTTAAAACGATTAAAGAGATTACTAGTCATCAATTTCAAATTGGAACAATTATTACAACAAAAACCGAATTAAAAATTGCAGTTTCAGGAGGATATATCAAAATAACAGAGCTACAGTTAGCAGGTAAAAAGCGGATGCAAATTGCTGCTTTGTTAAATGGTTTTGATTTTAGCAATTATATTTTATCCTAACCATCATTGCGAGGTACAAAGCTATCTTGTTACAAAAATAAGATTGCTTCATTTCGTTTCACTACATTCGCATAAATATAAATTTTGAAAATATTCTCATTTTTAAAATATTACAAAACCCTCGAAAAACACATTATACAATTTATTGTAGCAGAGTTCTTTTTACAATTGATTAATGCAGCATTTATGGCCATTATGTTGATTTACATGGAGAAAGTGGGCTACAAAGACTATGAAAGTGCTTCATTTGTTTCGTTTCGGTTTTTGGGGGTATTGCTATTTTCCTTTCCATTAGGACTAATTATTAAAGGACGTAAACTGAAACCCATTTTTTACGCCAGTTCTGTATTAACCCCTGTTCTTTCGCTGATCATATTAGAAGCTATTGATATAAAGATTGATTGGCTATTAGATATCAGTCTGTTTTTATGGGGAGTTAGTTTTACTGGAATTCAAATTTCTGCATTGCCCTATATTTTAAGAAATGCCAAAAAAGAAACCCATACCGAAGCCATTACGTTAAGTTATTCAACCTGGAGTGTTGCCGGAATTTTTAGTGGCAGTTTAATTTTTGGTTTAAAAAACCTGAATCCCGAACTGTTTGATGAGAAACTAATTCTACAGATTATTTCAGTTTTAGGTTTTTTAAGTACAATAACCGTTTTTAGTATCAAAAAAGAAGAAGTTGTTCCTGTACTTACTAAAAAGAGAATTAATCTTTATGATTTTGACTGGCTCATTATTTTTAAAGCACTGATTCCTACAATTATAATTGCTGTTGGAGCAGGGTTAACCATACCATTTGTTGGACTATTTTTTTATAAAATTCATGGTTTAGATTCTGATCAGTTTGCCATCCTGAGTGCTTTAGCAACGGCTATCGTTTTTGGAATGGTTTTATTCGTTCCAATTTTGAAGGAAAAACTGGGATATAAAAAAGCCATACCATTGACTCAATTGGTTGCCATTGCCGCCTTAATTGTACTGGCATTAACCGAAATTATAGATACATGGTTTGCCATCTATTTGGCAATGGCAATGTACCTTATTCGTCAACCGTTAATGAACATGGCCGGTCCTATGACCTCCGATTTAGTAATGAAATATGTAGGAGAAAAAAACAGAGAAATGATGAGTGCATTAACAGCAGCAGTATGGTCAGGAAGCTGGTTTATCAGTTCAATTATATTTCAGGTACTCAGACAAATAGGATTACGATACGTTTATGTATTTCTAATCACTGCTGCATTATATATATTTGGCGTTTTAATGTATTATTTACTCATTTTAGATTATGAAAAGAAAATGCAATAAAAAAATGGCTATCAACCAAAAACGGGATAGCCATTAGCATCATCTCTTAAGTTCGGTCTAGTTAACTTAAAAGAAAATATTTTAATAGTAAGTTATAGTAAAAAGAGCATACCTAGTATTGGTAATACTATCAAAAAAAACCAAAACAAATAAGCATGTATATTTGGTGGGGTTTCCGAATCTATTTTTTCTTTTTGCATATATTAGATACGCAGTTAATTTAATAAAAGTTACTTCATTTGTCTCTATTTTTTTATACTTTAACAGTTTAAAGATGTTAACTATCTAATTACTAAAATGATAAATCCTTTTCATAATATTGTCAATATGATATTAAAAACACTTTATGGTGAAAACTGCTAATAATTTAAAAAAATTAATTTTCATTCTTGCCTTTATCGAAGGCGGAGCAGTAATGTGTGTGGAATTATGCAGTGCTAAAATTTTATCACCCTATTTTGGAACTTCTGTTTATGTATGGGCTTCTGTTTTAGGTATTACCTTAACTGCCTTAATGAGTGGCTATTATTTAGGTGGTTATATCTCCTCTAAAAACCATAAAAAATCAATTATTTTTTGGGTCATGCTGGTTGCCGGATGTTTTGTTGCTATTACTCCTATAATTAGTGATTTTGTTTTACCCATTACCATCAATTTAAATTTATTAATAGGAACTATTGTTTCTTTACTTTGCTTTTTGTTCCTCCCATTACTACTTTTTGGGACTGTTTCTCCATTAATTATTAACCTGTTAACCGAACAAGCCAAAAAATCAGGAAAAAGCAGTGGAACAGTTTATGCCATATCTACACTTGGAGGCATCATTACCACTTTTGTTGTTGGTTTTGTCAGCCTCCCTCAATTTGGTATAACTGCTACTTTGTATGCTTATGGTCTCATCGTTGTAGCAACCGCATTAATTCTATTTTTGGTCACCAAAACATTTAAAACTTCATCTGCACTTTTGGTTTTGCTGGCCTTATTTTCCTATAATTTTCAAAATCGTTTCGACAGTAAAGAAATCATTTACCATTCTGACGGAATTTTAGGCGAGCTTAAAGTAGTTGACAGAATGCTTTACAATAACAGAGAGAATAGCTACAAACCATACCGAGAATTAATGGTGAATAATATCTCTCAAACCATAATGGACATAAGTAATCCTGATAAAAGCTATTGGGATTATGTTGATGTACTTGTTTATAATCTCAAATCTTATGCATCCGGAAAAAAAGCACTCCTTTTAGGTTTAGGTGGAGGAACACTATATAAACAATTAAAAATTAATAATCTTGATGTTGATGTCGTTGAAATCGACAAAAGAATTGATGAAGTCGCTAAAAAATATTTCAACATTAGTAAAGATGTGAATGTGGTAATAGATGATGCACGGCATTATTTAAACATCACACCTAAAAAATACGACATTATTATTTATGACCTCTACCATAGCGAAACTCCACCTATTCATTTGATGACCAAAGAAGCTTTTAATGAAATTAAAACTAAGCTCAACAAAAATGGGATTTTAGTTATTAATTTTTATGGATTTATTAGTGGAACTAAAGGAAAAGCAGCCCGTTCTATTTATAAAACCTTGTTGGAGGAAAAATACAATGTATTTTTGTTTGCGACCCCCGGAGCGGAACAAAACAGAAATCTTTTATTTATTTGTAGTAAGGATGAGCTGAAAGCGAAAAATGAAATCATCAATACCCTTATTTACAAAATGGACATTAACTTTGATGATGCTGTAATATTAACTGATGACAAACCTATTCTAGAGCATATCTATTTAGAAGCAGCATTAGCATGGCGTAAGGATTATAATGAAGTAAATGCCAAATATTTTTTAAGAAGTAAATAAAAACTCTTAATAATTTGTAATTAATAATTATTTCGTACTATTGTACTATCATTTTCCTGATAATATTTTTATCATAACCAAATTATTACTTAAAATCAATTTATTATTAATTACTTATAACGCGACTTAATCGTAAGGAGCATAAAAAATAAAAACTACCATCTGAAAAAAATTACATTTTCTTGTAATTATAAATATTAAAAGAATCAACAAGATTTAAAATATATTAGAAATCATTAAATTATTACATGTACGATATTATTGAATTAAACAAGAAGTTAATTACTGAACTTCGTGAAATTGCTGTTGAATTAGACATCAAAAAAGCAGATAAACTTAAAAAAGAAGAATTAGTTTATCAGATACTGGATCAACAGGCAATAAACCCTCCTAAAAAAGAACAGGCGGAAAACAAACCTGAGAAAAAACGAATTCCAGCTGGATCATCCAACGGGGCTACATCAAAACCAAAAAGAAAAAGAATACCTGTCAAAAAAGTCAGCTTATTTA
>CAYRAD010000122.1:0-7148 GCA_964422135.1 uncultured Vicingus sp. | reverse complement strand
AGGCCATTAAAGAATTACAAACCTACAATTGTAATATAGAATATGTAATTAAATAAGCTAGTTCACCTTTTTATCCATAATGACTACATACACACAATATCCTTTAATGGTATTAATGTCAATGCCGAAATTCATGATTTTAAGTTGTTGCATTTTAATCAGTTCCAGATGGTTTTCATCATGAAGTGTAAAAATGAAAAAAGATTTATCGTCAACCAGACTCAATAGTTTAGTGATAATTTCCAAGTCACTGTCTGCGATTTCACTTCTTCTGTCTTTTAATTCTTCAATAGGAATTTTATAGTGATCGTGAAAAATGGTCGATAAAATTTCATTGCCCTTAAAAAAATCATTGATACTGGCTATTTCCCAAATTTGAAAATCAGTATAAAGTTGACAGGTTTCACTAAATTCATTAACAAGCATATATTCTATTATTTGGCTAACCTCGATGCAGGGAATGTTCTTAAAGATTTCATATGAGCAAGTAAAAAAGCTTCTTCATTAATATTTGAATTAACCCCTATACTTTCTAAATACTCTAGCAAGTTACTTGTTCTTAAATTACCAACCAATTTATCTTCTTCAGCCATAGGGCAGCCACCTAAACCGTTGATGACAGTATCAAACCTTCTGCAACCACTCTTGTATGCAGCATTTACTTTTCTGTACCAATGCATTACAGGAGTATGTAAATGGAATCCAAATTCAATGTCTGGAAATTCAGGAATTAAACACGAAAAAAGGCTTGTTATAATGGGCACTTTTGAGATTCCTATGGTATCTGATAAGGGGATGGTTCTTACACCCATTTTATGTAATTTTTCTACGCATTTGTGTACAATATCAACATTGTATTCATCTCCGTAAGGATTGCCAAATCCCATAGATATGTACACTACAAGTTCTTTTTTTCTTTGATCACATAGATTAAGTAATTCTGAGATCGTTTGGGTTGATTTTGCTATTGATGAATTAACGTTTCTTTTTAAAAACGTTTCTGAAACCGAAAATGGAAAACCTAAATAGGATACTTCATCAAATTCTACAGCATCCTTAGCTCCTCTGAGATTACCTACAACACTTAATAATTTTGTAGTAGTCTGACTCATATCTAGTTTTTCAATAACCTTGGCAGTATCTTTTAATTGGGGTATGGCTTTAGGAGAAACGAAACTTCCAAAATCAATGGTATCAAATCCAACTTTTAATAAGGCATTAATGTATGATGCTTTTTTATGTGTAGGAATAAAAGGAAGAATACCCTGCATAGCATCTCTAGGGCATTCAATAATCTTCATCTTTCTTTTTACTACAACATCAGATATTGCTTTTTTGTTTGCTGTTTTTATCATAAAAAACTAATTAGGGCTGAAGAATCTTTTTATTAGATACTCTTCCGCTTAATGATTTTGGTATTCTTCCGTTTCTTAATGTCTCAGACCTTAACTGTCTTCCTACAATTCTTTCTACCAATTTACCAGTTTCCAGTATTTTATCAATATCAAGACCTGTATCAATTCCCATTTCATCCATCATTACCACCATGTCTTCTGTCTGAATTAAGCCAACAGCATTGGCGTCTTTATAATAATATTCTCCAGTGCCTGATACAGGTACACCGCTTACAAAATTAGCGGGCTGTCCACCCAAACCACCTAAGGCAGACTCATAATTGGTCATACCTGCTTGTAAGGCAGCTAATACATTGGCAGTTCCCCAACCTCTAGTTACATGGAAATGAGCAACGTGTTTTTGTGGGTTTTGAACCCGATCCAATAGCATAGAAAAATAATCATAAACTCTATCGGGTGAGGCAGAACCATCATGATCGGCATGTTCTACATCGTTGGCACCTATATCGAGCCATCTTTCAGTAAACTCAACGGCTTTTTTCATTTCTGTAGGGCCTTCCATTGGGCATCCCCAAATAGTACTTACCGTTCCGTTTACTTTAATTCCAGCATCATGTGCTAAAGGAATGTACTTCTCGCACATTTTCCAGTATTCATCTAAGGTTAAACCAGAATTTTTTTTGTGATGTGTTTCAGAAGTAGAAACCATGAGTAATATTCGATCCGGACCATAACCAGCTAACTTTGCCTGAATAGCTCTTTCTACAGCTCTTTCTCTAATGGTTACAGCTGTTAAACTTACCTCAGGGAGTAAGTGTTGTACTTTTTTACTGGTTCTTATTGCTTTAAACAGCTCATCTGCATCTTTAAACTGAGGCATTCCTTTTGGACTTCCAAAATTAGTTACCTCCAGATGTTTTACACCTGATAATATCAATTGCTCCAATACCCATAATTTAGCTTCTGTAGGAATAAACGTTTCTTCATGTTGAAACCCGTCTCTAACGGTAATGTCTCCAATGGTTACTTTTTTAGGATAATTCATAATCACACAGTTTTAATTTCTTTATAATTGATCTCTATTGTTTCCGATTTGAAAATTATTAAATATACTTCAATTTACAAACCTTCCTTCTCAAATTAATGTACAAATACCTTTTGTGCAATTGCCCGAGCTTTTATTAACTCTTTTTCGTCAAGTTCTATAGTAATGTTGTTTTTATTCAGATAATTGTAAAAATCCATAGTATTTAAATTTCCAATTAATTCTTTTCCTGTTCTCGGACAACCTCCGTAACCATTGATTACTGAATCAAATTTTAGACAACCGGCATTAAAAGCAGCATCCACTTTATTGTAGTAGCTAGAGGAAGCAGTGTGTAAATGTAATCCAAATTCAATGTTTTGGTAAGTGGGGATAATGGACTTAAAAGTGTCGCTAATTATTTCAGGACTTGCTTTACCCATTATGTCAGATAGTGGCATTATTTTTATCCCTAATTGTTTTAAATCATTGATGTTTTTATGTAAAATCTCCAAATTACATGTGTCTCCATAAGGGTTTCCAAATGCCATTGAAATATATACTACTAGTTGTTTGTTGTGGTTTATACAAAGGTTTTGTATTTCCTCAACTCGCTTCAATGATTCTAAAATGGTAGAGTTGGTATTGCGTTTCTGAAAAGTTTCTGAAATGGAATAGGGGAAGCCCAAAAAGCTAATCTCATCAAATTGACAAGCATCTATGGCACCACGCTGGTTGGCAATAATGGCCAGTAATTTACTTTTGGTGTTGTTTAAGTCTAAACCATTCAACACTTCAGCGGTATCTTTTAATTGAGGAATTAATTTTGGAGAAACAAAACTACCAAAATCAATACTACTAAAACCAACTTTTAATAATTGGTTGAGGTATGTTGTTTTATCTTCTGTAGGAATAAAATTTGTCCATCCCTGCATGGCATCTCTGGGACATTCAGTTAAATTTATCATACTTGTTCAACTATCTTTTTATTTATTTTCTTTATTAATCCAGGCCCTTCGTAAATAAACCCAGTATAAATTTGAACTAAATCTGCTCCGGCTTCTATCTTTTCAATAGCATCTTCAGGCGAGTGAATCCCACCAACGCCAATAATAGGGAATGCTTTGTTAGCTTTTTCAGCTAAATATTTAATGACTTCAGTAGAGCGATGTGTTAACGGTTTTCCGCTTAATCCACCATTGGCTATTTCGGTAATTGTTTTAGCATCTGTTTTTAAATGTTCTCTGGATGTAGTAGTGTTGGTGGCAATAATACCATCAATTTTGGTTTGTGCCACAATCTCAATGACTTCATCTAATTGAGAGTTGTTTAAATCGGGTGCAATTTTTAATAAAATGGGTTTTGGTTGTGGTTTTGTAGAATTGATGTGTTTTAAATTGCCTAAGAGATTAAGTAGGAAAGGGGTGTCCTGCAATTTGGTAAGGTCTTTTACATTCGGACAACTCACATTCACCACAAAATAATCAACATAATCATGTAAGGTGTTAAAATCAAAAACATAGTCAGCTAAGGCATCATCGTTGTCTGTTGCCGTATTTTTACCAATGTTTCCACCAATAATAATGTTTGTTTTCCGGTTTTTTAAGCGTTGTACAGCTTCCTCAGCTCCCAAATTGTTAAAGCCCATTCGGTTAATCAATCCTTCATCCTTAGGTATTCTAAACAAGCGGGGTTTTTCATTTCCAATTTGTGCTTTTGGGGTTAAAGTACCAATTTCAATAAAGCCAAAGCCAAAGTTGGCTAGTTGGTTATACCAGCGGGCATCTTTATCGAAACCTGCAGCCAGACCCACAGGATTTTTAAAGGTTAAACCAAAAAGTTTACGTTCCAGTTTCGGATTATTGTAGGCGTATATACTTCTCAATAATGCTGAAACTCCCGGTATTGCTGTGAAAAACGTTAATGTACCGGTAACGAAATAGTGAACTTTTTCGGGTGAAAATAAAAATAAAAAAGGTTTTATGAGATACTTATACATTGCTGCAAAAGTACGAATAGAAACATTATGGCGATGAATTTATCCTAAAGAAATTGTGTGGAGATTTTACAAATGAATGGGAATTTAGTCTTTTAAGTAAGTTAATTTTGCTGAATCGCTGAAAAATAGCTTCTATTAAATGAACAGGAAAAATGAGTTGGTAGATTCGGACAAAAAAATCAATAACAATCTGCAACCAGTTGGGAATTCGTTTTGCCACTTCTTCATCAAATTCTCTGTCAACAGCATCTTTAATAAACTCATTCTTATATGAAGAAGGAGCTTCCACATCTCTGAACATGGGATCAAATATGCGATAAACAACCGTTAGCATTTTATCCAGTTTTTCATCTAAGTAATCAAGTTTAGATTCGCTTGAATTTAAGTTTTTATTTTCCTTTTTTAATACTTGATTATAGTATTCCCTGGAAGTTTGATAGTTGTTGTTTTGCCCGTAGTTTTTCATTTCACCTTCTTTTAACACAAATAAACAGGCAATTTTTCGATATATTTTTTCGTTTAAGTTTTTATTTGGCTTGAATTTGAATTTAAGTTTATTTAAATTTGTAAAACTTAAATTTAAGTTATATATTTAAGCGTTCAACTTTAATCATGATTAAGCGATATACATTTTTAACCCCTTCTTTTTACTTTGTATTGGAAAATGCAACAGCAATGGTAGGTGGCTTAGAGAAATGTATTGCTGTATTCTTTAACCCAGAGACTAAAAACATTGAAGTTCTGAACTATGAGAAAGAACTCAAACACTTAACCATCAAGGATGCTTCTTTTATTGAAAAATTAAGAAAAGACAAAAAAATGCCTACATGGATACAAGCAGAACAGGTTCCTTTTGAAGTTTCGACCGAAGAAAAAAAGCAGTTAACCTTTTATGACGAAGAAAAAAGCTCTGTTTTGGAAATGCGTTTCAGGAATACTGCTGATGGAAACTACGATGTACTGTATTTTTATTTTAAGAACAGCATCGCCAATTTTAAATTATCGAGTAATGATGAAGTGCTGGAAGTAAAAGTGAAGGAAGTTATCCAACATTTGTTGTACAATCAGGTTGGACTGATATTAAAATCGAATAGCGGGAATAAAGAAATTCATCAAAAAATTGCCAACACATACAACGACAGCCATTTACAGGCTAAAATTAATCAGTTGGAGAAAGAACGATTTGAGCAGGCTAAATCAGCTTATACTTACATCTTAAATAAAATAACTAAGAATGAAGAAGTAGAATTGGTTTTGTCTGACGCAGCCATAACTAAACTCAGGGAATCCTCATTGTCGCCAGAAATGGTGGAAGGAGTATTGCAGGACACTTTAGAGATTATACTTAATAAATACAATCCCACTGATTTTTATGAAATTTCAGTCAGTGATTTATTGATAGAAAACATTAGCCTTAAGTCTTCGCTAAGCATAAGGGAAGAAAAACTCAGCAAAACAAAGTTGTTTTTGGATAAATATGAAGCTGCAGCCAAGATAGTGCTGGCGAAGAACGAAAAAATTACCGGATTAAATATAGGTGAACAGTGCTATCCAAAAGTAACTCCGGCAGCTATTTCTGATGTATTGAAAAAGCATCAAAAGAAAATACAGGTATTATTTCAGCAATATCCTGACAGATGGCCCATTATAAGGTCTAAATTTAAACCTGTGGTCAATGTTTACGAGCGTTACCTGTCTGATAACCGTTTACAGCGTGGAGCATAAGAATTATTAACTTCCACTCACTATCTCCTCAAACGTATTATCGGTATAAAAGATTACCACCTTTTTTATTTGTTTATTAGTGTTTCTACTAGTTGGAGTAGGAGGTGAGCTTGTTTTTTCTTCAGTACTTAATTTATGAAGTGGGTTATTACTAATCAGATCATCCTTCTCTATTTTGGTATTTCCAGTGATTAACCAATCGGCATTTACTTTTGGAAAACGTTTCAATACCTTTTCGATAAATTCCATACTCGGTTTATTCCTGCCCGAAAGGATGTGTGAAACGCTCGAACGTTGCACTCCAATTTCATCGGCAAAGGATGAAGATGATAAATTATTTAACTTTATAATGTACTTAAAACGGTCGGTTAAATCCATGGTTTTTCGAGGTTACATTTGTAATTTACAAAAATAGTTACAAATGTAAACAAATACAACTCCTCAGATAGTTTACAGATGTAAATAGTGTGTTGTGGTAGTGTTATTTATTAATCAATAGCTTTAATTAAAATTATATAACATATTGATAATTAAAATTATAAGAATAATTATTGTAAAATTACAGTTACTGAATACATTTGTAATAAGTTTTGCACGATAAATCGATTAAAAAGTAGGATATTATTGGTTACAAATGTAAATTACAATAAAACATTGAACATTTTAAATCCCTGAATAATTAAAGCTTTTAGATAGTTGATTGATATAAAGCAACAGATTATCAAAATGAAAATCCGAGTAATTTTTTGATTTTATCGTGTATATATTTTTCTTGCATCGGACTCACATTAATAATCAAAAGTTTAAGAAGAAATATCGTTAGTAAAAAATGCTTCTTTCAGGTGTTAAATAACCTTGATGGAGGCATTTTTTGTTTTCTGTTAATACTGCCTCTTCTCGATACATTCCGCTTACAGCGGAACACTCGAAGTGACAGTTTTTTTCTACTCGAAGTGACAGTTTTTTGTACTCGAAGAGATAGTATTTTATAAATCAATTTCCATTGCCCATATTGGCATAACCCACCAAACGGTCGTAGTTGTCG
>CAYRAD010000121.1:0-7239 GCA_964422135.1 uncultured Vicingus sp. | reverse complement strand
TAATTTTAAAAATTAAAGACATTACTTAAAAAAGAAAAATTAAGTAATGATGGAATTATAAAGAGTAGCGAAAGACTAACAACTGTTAAAACAAGAATAATTGGTAATAAACACCAAGTTTTAAGAGTTGATTATGAAAATAACCACCCTTTGTCAAAACAAGAACATACTCAGCTTTTTAAATCCATCTCTGATATAATTAAAAATAAAAGGATTGATGTTGTAATTTTTCAGGATTATGACAAAGGAGTTATTACTCAGCAACTTATAAAAGAAGTTGTTGCTTTATGCAATAAAAATAGGGTTCCTACAGCCATTGATCCTAAAAAGACAAACTTTAATTTTTATAAAAATGTTACTTTGTTCAAACCAAATTTAAAAGAATTAAAGGAAGGCTTAAATGTAGAGATTAACCCATCAGATATTGTCGCCATTGAGAGAGCAATTGATAAATTTAATACTGAGCATAAAAACAAGATTAATTTTATTACCCTCTCTGAACATGGTGTATTTATTAAAGACAAAAATGCTAAAAAACATATCCCTGCACATACAAGAAATATTTCGGATGTTTCAGGAGCAGGTGATACGGTAATTAGTGTTGCGTCTTTATGCCTGGCATTGGAACAGCCCATAGAAATGATTGCAGAAATAGCTAATCTTGCAGGAGGCTTGGTTTGTGAAAATATTGGTGTTATTCCTGTAGATAAAGATCAACTATTATCTGAAGCTATTTCTAAATTAATTTAAAATTTAATGACTGTAATTCCATATAAAGAAAAAAGTGAAAGTAAAAAAGAACAAGTAGCTACCATGTTCAACAATATCTCAAAAAAGTATGATTTTTTAAACCACTTTTTATCTTTTGGAGTCGACATCATCTGGAGAAAAAAAGCCATAAGATTGCTAAAAAAGAAACAACCCAAACAAATTTTAGATATTGCAACCGGAACAGGCGATTTTGCTATTGCTGCTCTAAAATTAAATCCGATAAAAGTAACTGGTATCGACATTTCTGAAGGAATGTTAGGTATTGGTAGAGAGAAAATAAAAGAAAAAGGTTTGCAGGAAAAAATAGAATTAAAATTAGGTGATTCTGAAAATATGGAATTTGGTGATAATACATTTGATGCATACACTGTTGGTTTTGGAGTACGTAATTTTGAGAATCTGAAGAAAGGATTATCAGAAATGCTGAGAGTTTTAAAACCTGAAGGAATGGCTGTTATTTTAGAGTTCTCCAAACCAAAGAAGTTTCCGGTTAAACAATTATATAATTTTTATTTCAATCACATGTTACCCACTATTGGTAAGTTAGTTTCTAAAGACAACAGGGCATATACTTATTTACCTGAGTCTGTAGATGCATTTCCTGATGGAGATAATTTTACAACTATATTAACTAAAGTAGGTTATAAAAATCCTGTTTCAATACCGCTAATGTTTGGAATTGCTTCTATTTATAAAGCAACCAAATAAAATTAATATTATAGCGTTATTAGACCCAAATACAAAATGCATAAAAACAAACTAGTAATATTATTTCTCTCTTTTTTACTTTTCTCCAATGTATATGGCCAAAGAGAGACCACCAAGAACCTACCTAAGTTCGACCATCGTTTTATGCATTTTGGGTTTTTATTGGGGTTAAATTCTGCCGACTTTGTTGTTAAGCGGTTTCCTTTTGATTATAATTCGCCTGACAGTCTTTATATGTTGGAACCACATTCTGCTAAAGGATTTAATTTAGGAATTATTTCAGCTATGCATTTAGGAGAGTATTTTAGCATTCGTTTTACCCCAAATCTTGCTTTTGCCTCCAGAAGTTTGGAATACACTTTTCAAACATTTGATGGTCCTCGGCAATACACAAAAGTCGTTGAATCTACACTTATTAATTTTCCACTAAATATCAAGTACAAGTCGGTTAGGGTTAATAACTTCAGTGCATATTTAATATTTGGAGCAGCTTATAGCCTGGATTTAGCTTCCAATGCTAATACTGAAAATATTTCTTCTAATCCAAATGATATAATAGTTAAGTTAAAACGAGATGATTATATGGGACAACTGGGATTTGGAACCGATTTTTACCTTGAATATTTTAAGTTTGGCATAGAAATTAAAATGTCATACGGAATAAAGGATTTATTAGATCATGACAATACTGAATTCTCTTCTCCTATTGACAGGATGAGTTCAAAAATGTTTTTATTATCTTTTACCTTTGAAGGATAATTGTTTATTTATTATTTTATAATGGCTATTGATTAATTGGTAAATAAATGAAATCACTTTTAATTACTGTATTACCCGAAGAAGCTGCTGATGAGGAATTCTTAAAGAATAAAATATCATCTAAATTATCAATTTCAGGAGATTTTAAATTTCGAATACAAAAACGGTCAATTGATGCTCGTAGAAAACCTGTAAAAATTAATTTGCAGTTAGAAATATATACCAAGTATGAATCTATACCTGAAAATACTGCAAAAAAGATATACAATGATGTTTCTAAGGGTAAAGAAGTAATTGTTGTTGGTTTTGGTCCGGCAGGTATGTTTGCTTCGCTGAAATTAATTGAATTGGGCTACAAACCTATAATTATTGAAAGAGGAAAAGATGTAAGAAGCAGAAGAAAAGATATTGCGGCAATTACAAAAAAACACACTATAAACTCGGATTCCAATTACTGTTTTGGAGAAGGTGGTGCAGGAACATTTTCGGATGGTAAGCTTTATACACGTTCAAAAAAAAGAGGTGATGTTAATGAAATCCTTTCGATTTTTGTTCAACATGGTGCTTCAGAGGAAATCTTAATTGATGCCCATCCTCATATTGGCACCAATAAATTGCCAAAAGTGGTAATAACTATAAGGGAAACTATTCTTAAAAGCGGTGGCGAAATACATTTTAATACCAGATTATCTGACCTTATCATTAATCATAATAAGATTGAAGGAGTAGTTACTCAAACTGGGGAAAAGATACTCTCTAATCATATAATTTTAGCTACAGGTCACTCTGCACGAGACATTTTTTATTTGTTAAATGATAAAGGTATAAAACTGGAAAGTAAACCTTTTGCCTTGGGCGTTAGAGTGGAACACTCCCAGCAATTAATTGATTCCATCCAGTACCATAACCCCAAAAAAAATGAATACCTCCCTCCTGCTTCATATCAATTGGTACAACAGGTAAAACAGCGTGGAGTTTTCTCATTTTGCATGTGTCCGGGTGGAATTATAGCTCCATGTGCAACAGCTCCGGGTGAGATTGTTACCAATGGCTGGTCGCCATCAAAAAGAAACAATTCTTTTGCCAACTCAGGAATTGTAGTAACTGTAGAAAAGGAAGATTTGCAAGCTTATCAAAAACATGGTGCTTTAGCTGGTCTGGAATTTCAAAAAGAGTTGGAGCAAAAAGCTTTTATTGCAGCAGGAAACGATGCAAGTTTGAAGAAAGGGCAATATGCACCTGCTCAACGATTGGTGGATTTTGTAAATGGAAAAAAATCGATCGATTTACCTTTATGTTCATATACCCCCGGAATTGTAAGTGTGCCACTTCATCATTTATTACCAAAATCAATTGCATCTCGATTACAACAAGGATTTAAAGCTTTTGGACACAAAATGAAAGGGTACTTAACTAATGATGCTGTTATTGTTGCTGTGGAAAGCAGAACATCATCACCAGTAAAAATTCCCCGAGATAAAACATCTTTTCAACATCCTGAGATAGAAGGTTTATATCCTTGTGGAGAAGGAGCAGGATATGCTGGAGGTATTGTTTCTGCTGCAATTGACGGACAAAAATGTGCTGAGGCTATTAATAGCAATCAATGTTAAGAATCTATCTTGTTTTTAGTTGTCAGTTGTTTTATTTGAATCAGGTAATAATTTCCTTTTGCGGCATTAAAAGGCGATAAAAATATATCTCCCAAAAATTCATTATCTCCTTTTCTCTTAAATAATACTTCAGAATGATAGTATCCAAATTGAGAAATTTCTCTCGTTATTTCATTTTTATTTGCCTTAATATAATCCTCGTTTGCAAATAATTCATAATAAGTTTTAGAACGTATTTCTTTATCGTTGTCATCATCCAATCCAAAAATCTCTATTGCCCTTTGGTTTAAATCCAATATTTTTTTTGAGAGGTAATCAATTAGAAACATTGCATCATTAGTGTTATTTACCAAGGTTTTTAAAACTTCAGCATTTTGCTGATTACGTTGGTTTAATTTTTTCTTTTGAGCAGAAATAACATAACTAAGTGCAAACATATAAGCAAAAGAAACCGTAATCAACAAAAAGAACCCCCATGAAATTCCTGAAATTAAAAGAGTTACTTCTAAAGGAATAAATATAATGATAAAATAAGAAATTACTTGTTTGGGGGTTGGTAAAGCAATTAATATAATACTATAGATTACCAACATAATGATAAGGAACTCACTATTAAAATTAAACCGGTATGCTATATATAATAAACTAAGTGATGAATATAAAAAAATATAGAAGATGAAACCATATAGTTTCTTATTACTGATTTTTGAAAAGCATAAGGAATAAGCAAAAAGATAAGTAAAAGGTAAAACGGTCGAAAAAACTTTTATTATCAAATCCGATGGAAAATAGAAAAATATAAACAAGCAAAAAACTATAGCTAATGAACCTGCTCCTAAAGCAAGCACTTTTGCCATACCCCTACTTTTTTTAGCAAAAGAACTTTTAGCACCACTTTTAAAGATATCCATCTAAATTAAAATTTTATTCATATCATATTTTTCTTAAGGCACTATTTTTTATTTGAATTAGATAATAGTTTTTGTTAAGTGCTTCAAAAGGAGATAAATGAATTCGCCCTAAAAATCGGGAACCATCTTTTCTCTTAAACATTACATCGGTTTGATAATAGCCTGTTCTTTCAATTTCTTTATTTATTTTTTCTAATCTTGAAGGAATAAAATTCTCATCATCAAATAGCTGGTAATAATGCGTGGAAAATATTTCGTTGATTTTGTTAAGACCAAAAATTTCCTGTGTATTCTTATTGGCATCCCAAATTTCCTTAGTATGGTAATCAACTAAAAATATAGCATCGATGGTATTATTAACCAATGATTTTAAAATTTTAGCATTTTGGCTGCTATGATAATTAAGCATTTTTTTTTGAAGAGATATCACATAACTTAATAAGAATACGGCACCAAAAGATAGTGAAATAAGTAAGGTAAAACCGATTTTGACTTCTGACATGAATAATGCTACTTCCAGAGGAATAAAGGTGATTCCAAAGAATATCAACAACTGTTTTGTTGTGGGCAATGCAAATAAAATTATACTAAAAATGGCCATCATCAAAATAATATAGTCGCTATTAAATGAAAATTGGTAAGCATCATATAATAAGCTCAATGAAGAGATAATAAATACATAAAAAATAATTTGATACAATTGTCTGTTATTAACTTTACTAAAACTAAACAAAAAAGAAATCAGGTATAAACAAGGTAAAATCACCGAAAGGCTTCGAATAACAGAATCTGTGCTTTTAAAATAATGAAAAACAAACAAACTATATACAACAGCCAATGTACCAGCACCTAAAGCCAAAACTTTAGCCATTTTCCTGCTGGTTTTAGCAAACGAGCTTTTATCTCCACTTGTAAATATGCTTGTTTTTTTTCTCATATATATGATTTATTATGATATTGAATAAACCAAATATAATGAAAAGTTTTTAGACAATGAATAATTCTGGAAATTGGCGTTTAGAGTGTTTGTTATTATAAAAATATATAATGAACAGTTTATTTGTAAATAATCTTCAACGTCCAATCCATTAAAAAGTTTGCTATGTTCTAATCTACTTTAGTAAAATAAGATTCTGCTGTAGGCAACCATTCTTTTATCCTTTTTATTCGAGTATCATTACTTGGATGCGTACTTAAAAATTCAGGAACAGAAGCACTTCCACCGGCACTTTTCATTCGTTCCCAAAAAGGAATAGCTTCTTTGGGCTCGTAGCCCGCCATTGCCATAAACACCATTCCTAGCTTATCTGCTTCACTTTCCTGGTTTCTACCGAATGCTAATATTCCAACACTAGAACCAATTCCGTAAGCTCCTAAAAATAACGCTTGAGTTTCTGCAGGTTTATCTTTCATATAAACAGCTATTGCTGCTCCTCCAGCTGCAGCTAATATTCCTTGACTCATACGTTCATTTCCATGTCGGGCAATGGCATGAGCTATTTCATGTCCCATAACCACTGCTAAACCTTCATCCGTTTGAGCAATTGGCATAATTCCCTTATAAACAACTACTTTACCTCCTGGCATGCACCATGCATTGACAATATCTTGATTTACTAGGTTAAACTCCCAAACATAATTTTTTACTCTATTGGATTGATGTTCCTGTTTTAGATATTTTTCTACTGCATGCGCTATCCTATTTCCTACTCGTTTAACCTGTTTAGTTTGTTCAATCTGTTCCGACATTGGAGGATTTTCAGTTAAAAAAGTTTTATATTGAACTAAACTCATATTCATCACTTCACTTTCAGGTATCAATGTCACTTGCTTTCTTCCTGATATTGGCACTTTCGCACACGCAACGATTAAAAGTGTAATACTTGTTAATAATATTATTCTGTTTTTGGTTTTCATTTTAGTTGATTTCAACAGTTAATCCATTTTGAGCTAATATCTCTCCCATTTCTTCAAGTATGTTATATTCTCCTTTCTTAACAGCACATTTACCAGAATAATGTACCAAAGTAGCACATTGCTCGGCCTGTATGGCATCGTGGTTACAAACTTTAATTAGCAAATCGATTACATGATCAAATGTGTTTACATTGTCATTAAACAGAACTAATACGTGTTCTTTATTCTGTTTTTCTTTTGGAGCAATCTTACTCTCTGTTATCGTTTTAGTACTCATAATTATTGATTATTTTTCATCATTTCAAAAGCATCCTCCATTGATATTTCTTTTCCATTTTTAAATACAATAGTTTCGGGTTTCTTAACGCCTAATTCTTTCATTTCTATTTGTAAATCCAATGCCGAATTATAATCAGGGAAAGAACCGATCGTATAAATGGTTTTATTATTTTCTTCGTAATTTTTAACACCTCTTCCTGTTAATTGTAAAAACAATCCTGCATCGTCAACAGGTACATCTTCTTCATATTCTCCCAGTTTTACTTTAAATTCAAGATGTA
>CAYRAD010000120.1:0-7277 GCA_964422135.1 uncultured Vicingus sp. | reverse complement strand
CAATTTTCTTATGCATAATATATGTGGTTTTTAATTAATAATTAACTGTTGAAATTTTATAGGTGTTTGTAACCTAAAGTAAAATGTAATCTTTTTTTATTTACTTAATCTTTCGTTCCTTGTTCAACATCTGGATTTTTATCAGAATTTTTTTTCTTTTTCTGAGATTTAGAAATTGAAAATATTAATTCCTGAGTAATTTCATCTAGTTTTACTTCAATTGTATTTCCTTCACTAATATTGGATTGAATTATTTCTTCTGCTAAAGGATCTTCTAGATACTTCTGTATAGCTCTTTTTAATGGTCTAGCACCATATGATGAATCATAACCTTTTTCTGCTATAAAATCTTTTGCTTCGTTAGAAAGTTCCATATGATACCCTAATTCTTCAATTCTGCTATAAAGGCTAACCAACTCAATATCAATTATTTTAAAGATATCTTCTTTCTCAAGAGAATTGAATATAACAACATCATCTATTCTATTTAAGAATTCAGGTGCAAATGCTTTTTTAAGTGCATTTTTTATAACACCTGAGGTATGTTCTTCAACGCTCGCTTTTTTTGCTGTTGTTGAGAATCCTACTCCTTGACCAAAATCTTTCAACTGACGAGAACCAATATTAGAAGTCATAATGATGATAGTGTTCTTAAAATTAATCTTTCTTCCGGAACTATCTGTTAGCAGACCATCATCCAAAGCTTGTAATAACAAATTAAATACATCAGGATGTGCCTTCTCAATTTCATCTAATAACACAATAGAATATGGCTTTCTTCTTACTTTTTCAGTCAACTGTCCTCCTTCTTCATAGCCTACATATCCTGGAGGAGCTCCTACCAAACGTGATACAGCAAATTTCTCCATATATTCGCTCATGTCAATTCTTATCAAGGCATCTTCAGTATCAAATAAATATTTGGCCAATACTTTTGCCAATTGTGTTTTACCTACACCTGTTGGGCCAAGGAAGATGAAAGAACCAATCGGTTTATTAGGGTCTTTTAATCCAGCCCTATTTCTTTGTATGGCTTTTACTACTTTTTTGATAGCTTCTTTCTGACCAATTACTTTATCATTGATTTCATCATACATTTTACCCAATCGATCACCTTCAGCCTGAGCAATTCTTTGTGCAGGAATACCTGTCATCATGGCAATAACTTCAGCTACATTATTTTCTGTAACCAATTCTCTATGGTTTTTAGTTTCTTCTTCCCATGCTTTTTTTGCAGTATTTAAGTCTTCCAATAAAGTTCTTTCATTATCTCTTAACTGTGCTGCCTCCTCATATTTCTGGCTACGAACAACATGGTTTTTCTTGTCTTTTATTTCTTCTATTTTCTTTTCAATCTCAATGATATTTTTTGGAACTTTAATATTGGTAATATGAACCCTGGATCCTGCTTCATCTAATGCGTCAATGGCTTTATCGGGTAAATGTCTGTCGGTCATATACCTGTCTGTTAATTTCACACAAGCATCAATAGCGTCAGGAGTATAAGTTACATTATGGTGATCTTCATATTTTTCTTTAATATTATTCAAAATTTCAATAGTTTCTTCAACGGTAGTAGGTTCAACTATTACTTTCTGGAATCTCCTTTCAAGGGCACCATCCTTTTCAATATACTGTCTGTACTCATCTAAAGTTGTTGCACCAATACATTGTAATTCGCCCCTTGCTAATGCAGGTTTAAACATATTAGAAGCATCTAAAGAACCTGAAGCCCCACCAGCTCCAATTATAGTATGAATCTCATCAATAAATAATATAATATCCGGAGATTTTTCTAGTTCATTCATAACTGCCTTCATTCTTTCTTCAAACTGCCCCCTGTATTTTGTTCCAGCTACCAATGAAGCCAAATCAAGTGTCACCAGTCTTTTCCCAAAAAGTACACGCGATACTTTTTTCTGAACGATTCGCAATGCCAATCCTTCAGCTATTGCTGATTTACCGACACCTGGATCACCAATAAGTATTGGATTATTCTTTTTCCTTCTACTTAATATTTGAGAAACTCTTTCAATTTCCTTTTCTCTACCTACAATTGGGTCTAGTTTACCATCTTCTGCATATTTGGTCAAATCTCTCCCAAAATTATCCAACACAGGAGTTTTTGATTTAGCTGCTCCTCTCTTTGAAGTACCTGAACTTCCCATAAAGCCTTTTCCTGATTCACCTGCATCATCATCGTCATCATCGTCTGCTGGGTTACTTGGAAAATCAGCTTTGAAATTATCTTCTTCAGTCACATTTAAAATCATCACTTCATCTTTCACCACTTCGTAGTTTACATTTAAATCATTTAATGCATTAGTAGCAATATTATCTTCCCCTTTTAAAATAGATAGCAATAGGTGCTCAGTTCCAATTACATTGTTTTTTAGGACTTTAGCTTCTAAATAAGTAATTTTCAATACTTTTTCTGCTTGCTTTACTAACGGGATATTAGATAACTGAGAACCGGAAATGTTACCAGATTTAGCAGACGTTTCAATTTTATTCCTCAATACCTTTAAGTCAACCCCTAAATTATTAAGGATTTTCACAGCTAAGCCGTTCCCTTCTCTAAGAATACCTAATAATAAATGTTCAACACCTATATAATCATGTCCCAATCTCAAAGCTTCCTCTTTACTGAATGTGATAACATCCTTGACTTTTGCTGAAAAATTTGCATCCATATTACGTTATTTATTTAATCAACTTATTAAAATTATGATTAATTGAACTAAATCAAAAATAAATATATATGTATTTGCTCTATTGATTTATAAAACTGCTTTTTCAACAGAATTTTGTTAGTAAGTAAGCATCATTTTTACCAAAATTTTAGAATGATTTTAAGTAATTTCACAGGGCTTAAAAAAACTAAATTATTAGCATAAAACTTAGACGAAAATAGATTAATAATTATGGATGAAGGAGAAAAAATTATTAGAATAAATATTGAAGAGGAAATGAAGTCTGCTTACATTGATTATTCGATGTCAGTTATTGTTTCCAGAGCATTACCCGATGTAAGAGATGGCTTAAAACCGGTTCACAGGAGAATTTTATATGGAATGATGGAATTAGGAGTTAGAGCAAATAGCTCCTATAAAAAATCAGCAAGAATTGTGGGGGAAGTGCTTGGTAAGTACCATCCACATGGAGATACTGCAGTTTATGATTCCATGGTTCGTATGGCACAAGAATGGTCGTTACGCTATATGTTAGTGGATGGACAAGGAAACTTTGGATCTGTTGATGGAGATAGTCCGGCAGCCATGAGATATACCGAGGCAAAATTAAAAAAAATTGCTGAAGAAATGTTATCTGATATTGATAAGGAAACAGTTGACTTTAGTCTAAATTTTGATGATTCCTTACAGGAACCAACGGTACTTCCTACAAGAATTCCGGCTTTATTATTAAATGGAGCATCTGGTATTGCAGTTGGGATGGCTACCAATATGGCTCCTCATAATCTTTCAGAAGTAATTGATGGTACCATTGCCTACATTAATAACAAAGAAATTGATATTGATGAATTAATGACCCATATAAAAGCACCTGATTTTCCAACCGGTGGAATTATATATGGTTATCAAGGGGTAAAAGACGCTTTCCATACAGGGAAAGGAAGAATTGTAATGCGAGCAAAAACTGAGTTAGAAGAAACAAATTCAGGAAGGTTCAGAATTATTATCTCAGAAATACCTTATCAGGTGAATAAAGCAGATATGATTAAGAAAATTGCTGATCTGATAAATGACAAAAAAATTGAAGGAATATCTGATATTCGTGATGAATCGGATAGAAAAGGAATGAGGATAGTTTATGAACTAAAAAGAGATGCTATTCCTAATGTTGTATTGAATAATTTATTTAAACATACTTCTTTACAATCTTCATTTAGTGTGAATAATATTGCCTTGGTTAAAGGAAGACCAGAGGTATTGAATTTAAAAGATATTATTGTTGAATTTGTTGAATTCAGGCATGAAATTGTTGTAAGACGTACAAAGTTTGAATTAAAAAAAGCAGAAGAAAGAGCTCACATTTTAGAAGGGTTAATTATTGCTTCAGATAATATTGATGAAGTAATTAAATTAATAAGAGCATCAAAGAGTCCGGATGAAGCAAGAGATAAATTAATGGAACGCTTTAACCTTAGCGATATTCAATCCCGTGCAATTGTTGAAATGAGATTGAGACAGTTAACCGGATTAGAACAAGATAAATTAAGGGCAGAGTACGAACAACTAATGATGACTATTGAAGACCTTAAAGATATTCTGGCCAACGAATCTAGAAGGATGCAAATTATTATTGATGAATTGACCGAAATAAAAGATAAGTATGGAGATGAAAGAAGAAGTGAGATAGAATATGCCGGAGGTGATTTTAGTGTTGAAGATATGATTCCTGATGAAACGGTTGTGGTAACTATTTCTCATCTTGGTTATATGAAACGAACTTCTTTATCCGAATACAAGTTACAGAATAGGGGTGGAGTAGGGTCTAAAGGTACAGCAACTCGTAATGAAGACTTTTTGGAAGAACTATTCATTGCAACTACTCATAATTATCTGTTAGTATTTACTGAAAAAGGAAAATGTTATTGGATGAGAATATTTGAAGTTCCAGAAGGCACTAAACAATCAAAAGGTAGAGCCATTCAGAATCTGATTAACATTGAAGCTGATGATAAAGTATTGGCTTACATCAATGTAAAAGACCTTAAAGACCAGGAATACATAAACAATAACTATATTATTATGTGTACTGTTAAAGGTGTTATTAAGAAAACCTCTTTAGAAGCATACTCTAGACCTAGAGTAAACGGAATAAATGCTATTACTATTAGAGAGGGAGATAAATTACTGGAAGCAAAATTAACATCAGGTTCCGATGAAATATTAATGGCATTAAAATCGGGAAAAGCTATACGATTTAATGAATCTGCTACAAGACCAATGGGTAGAAATGCAGCAGGAGTAAGAGGAATAAGGTTAGGAAGTGAAAAAGATGCAGTAATTGGTATGATTACTATTCCTGATGTGGATGATGCTAATGTTTTAGTTGTTTCTGAAAATGGATATGGAAAGCGATCTGATATTGAAGATTACAGGATAACAAACAGAGGTGGTAAAGGTGTTAAAACTATAAATATAACGGATAAAACTGGAGATTTGATTGCCATTAAAAATGTTACGGATAATGATGATTTAATGATTATTAATAAATCGGGGATTGTTATAAGGATGGCGGTGGCAAACTTAAGAGTAATGGGAAGAGCAACACAAGGGGTGAAACTAATTAACCTGAAAGGAAACGACACAATTGCTGCTGTAGAGAAAATTGAAAAAACAGAAGATGAAGAAGAAGTAATAACTGATGAAAATGTAGATGTTGAAAACCATGAACCGTTAAATGAAGATACCAATGATGAAGATGGCAAGGATGTTGATAATAATGAAGAATAATTAGTAAAAGAAAAACTTTAAACAATGAAAAAATTAATTTTAATCATAACAGTAATTGTAATGGGATCTGCTGCTTATGCCCAAAAGAATAAAGTTCAAAGTGCAATAAGCTATAATAAAGCATTTGAAAGATCTGGAAAATGCAAAGAATTAGCTGATGGTATAGAAGCTATAAATGCTGCGACAGAACATGACCAAACTAAAAATTGGGCAAAAACCTGGTATTATAGAGGCAACCTGTATTTTAATATCTTAGCAAGTAAAGATCAGGAATGTAAAGCTATAGATGCTGATGCTTTGGAAAAATGCACTGATTCTTATTTAAAAACTTTAGTATTAAATTTTGATGATCCGGAACTAAAAAAACTGGATTTGCAAAAAGAAGATGGTTCTGATATGATGAAATTTTTTGGTGCCATTCAAAATAAAAGTAAAGTAGATGATGAGATGTTCACTGCTGATATTATGGGAAGAAAATTACCTGGATTAACCGGTGAATATGCCAATCAGGGTATTGCCAATTTCAATAAAAAGGATTTTAAAGCAGCACAGGAGAGTTTTGGAAAAGCCATGCTTTTAAGCCAACTAGGTGGAAGAATGGACACATTGATTCTTTATAATACGGCTTTAGCATCTGAATATGCTGAAGATTATAAAACAGCTAAACAACTCTATGATGCATTAATTGGTTTAAAATATAATGTTGATGGTAATGGTGCCGATTTATATCGGTCAATGTCGAGAATTTATAAAAAAGAAGGAAATAAAGAAAAAGCCTTAGAATACATCAAAAAGGGAAGAGAAGCCTATCCTGATAATAACAATTTGATAGTAGAAGAATTAGAGGATTATTTACAAACAGGAAAATTTAGTGAAGCACTTGAAAACCTTAATATAGCAATAGTTAATGATGAAAAAAATGAAGTACTTTATTTTGCAAGAGGAACAGTTTATGAGAATTTAAAAGAAAGTGACAAGGCAATTATAGATTATAAAAAATCGATAGAACTAAATCCGGATTATTATGACGCCAACTTTAATTTAGGTGCTTTCTATTTTAATTCCGGAGCTGACAAAATAAACGAATCTAACCAGTTGCCTTTAAATGAGACTAAAAAATATGAAGCTTTAAAAGCAGCTGCAAAAGTAGATTTTGAAACAGCTTTACCTTATGTTGAAAAAGCAAGTCAAATTAAACCCGAGGATGTAGATGCAGGAAATATGCTTATCAAATTGTACACCCATACAGGACAATATGATAAAGCAAAAGAGATTAAAGCAAAATTTCAGTAAAAAGAAATTCAGATAAATAAAAGAAGGAGTTCAAAAATGAACTTCTTCTTTTATCATCTACTTTAGAAATCAATTTTTCCTTTTGCTCTTATTCCTAAGCCTTTCACACCAAACAATGTGGTCATATCAGGATTATCAAGGTAAGTTAGTCGTTGCAATACATCTATTCGAACAATCTTAAAAATGTTCATAACCCCAGCGCTTACCTCTACATATGGTTTTCCTTTTTCAAAGGTGTAGGTCAATGGTGTCCCATCATTTTCTTTAGGGAATACCATCAATTCAGGATGAATCGTTGGATCATTATCAGCAGTTAGATTTCCATATAATGCTTTTAATGATATCACTTCCCTCCATTTTAACCTTTTAAACAATGGAATTCTATTAAACAGAAAACCATTCATGTAATAGCTAACATTTAAAGTGGTGTATTCATCACTTAAAAATTCCATAAAATTCATCATGTTAAAAGAAGGCTCCTGCAAAAAGAAAGATTGATTTGCT
>CAYRAD010000119.1:0-7295 GCA_964422135.1 uncultured Vicingus sp. | reverse complement strand
CAAACTCTTCCTCCCTGCTTGCAGCATAAACCAAATGTGTATGTGAATCACAAAATGATGGAAACACCATTTGTCCATCCGCATCTATTATATCTAAATCAACCCAATCAGTTATCTCAGGAAAAATTTCCATTTCTCCAAAACCGCTAATAACACCATTTTCAATACTTAACCAAGCATTTTTAATGGTTGGCAAACAGCTCATTTCCTTTCCCTTTCTTTTATCAGGAGCATTAGTTTCGACCTGCACTAACTCTTTTATATTTTTAATAATCAGCTTACTCATTAATTCATCTTATTATCTTTCGAAATTAGTAAAATACAGCGATTGAAAGAATTAAAATTAATGGTATTTTAGCAAAATCTTTATCATATAACAAAATGGCAGGTAATTCAATTGGACAAATATTCCGGCTCAGCACTTTTGGCGAATCGCATGGTGAAGCTATTGGTGGAGTTATTGATGGCTGTCCAGCAGGTTTAAAACTGGATATAGAATTTATCCAAAGCGAATTAGATAAAAGAAAACCGGGGCAATCACTAATTGCTACACAACGAAAAGAAGACGATAAAGTTGAATTTTTGTCAGGAATTTTTGAAGGAACTACAACAGGAACTCCTATTGGTTTTATAATTAAAAATACCAATCAGAAATCACAAGATTATTCACATATTAAAGATAAATTTAGACCATCACATGCTGATTTTACCTATGAAACCAAGTATGGCATAAGAGATTACCGTGGTGGCGGAAGAAGTTCTGCCAGGGAAACCGCCTGTAGGGTTGTTGGAGGGGCTATTGCCAAACTGATGCTCAACCATCACGGAATCAGCATCAATGCTTATGTTTCTCAAGTTGGTGAAGTCAAATTGTTAAAACATTATTCTGAGCTGGATTTATCAAAAACATACAGCAACAATGTACGCTGTCCGGATGAAAATCTGGTGGACATGATATTCAACTACATTGATAAAGTCAGAAAAAAAGGGGATACCGTAGGTGGAATGGTAAGCTGTGTAATTTCAGGAACTCCTGTAGGTTTGGGAGAACCCGTTTTTGACCGATTGGAAGCCGATCTGGCAAAAGCCATGTTAAGTATTAATGCAAGCAAGGGTTTTGAAATCGGTTCCGGATTTGGGTGCATCACTAAAAAAGGTTCAGAACACAATGATGAGTTCTTTTGTCATCCTGAGCATGTCGAAGGATTAAACAAAAGAGTTAGCACAAGAACAAACAACTCTGGGGGAGTTCAAGGAGGAATAAGCAATGGCGAAGACATTTTCTTTAATGTAGCATTTAAACCAGTTGCCACTATTATGCAAAAACAAAAAACTATCAATAATAAGTTTGAAGAAGTAGAAATAGTTGGTAAAGGACGCCACGACCCATGTGTTTTACCAAGAGCAACGGTTATTGTGGAAAGTATGGCAGCCTTGGTTGTTGCAGACCATGTGCTACGAAATAGAACAACGAAGTTGAAAGTTGAAAGTTGAAAGTAAGTTTTGTTTTCCATTTTTTACTCAGATTTTGAATCAAAAAACTTATTTACTTTCCTCTTTTTACTTTACAAACTTTTAACTTTACAAACTGACTGACATGAAAAAACTCGCACTGCATTGGAAAATATTAATGGGAATGATACTCGGTGTAGTATGTGCATTAGTATTAATCCAATTTTCGTGGGGTACTGATTTCATTAAATATTGGATAAAACCTTTCGGCAAGATGTTTATCAGTGCATTAAAGCTGATTGCTGTTCCTCTGATTCTGGCTTCTCTGATAAAAGGAGTTTCCGACTTGAAAGACATCTCCAAACTCTCTAAAATAGGTTCTAGAACCATTATTACTTACGTTGCCACTACCATTTTAGCGGTTTCTATCGGTTTAATGGTGGTGAACATTGTAAAACCCGGAAATAGCATTACCGAACAAACCAGAACCGAACTTTTAAAAAACTACAAAGAAGATGCTACACAGAAAAAAGAAGCAGCACTAAAACAAAAAGAAACAGGACCCTTACAAGCATTAGAAGATCTGATTCCTGCCAACATATTTGCCGCAGCAAGTAACAACAGGAATATGTTGCAGATAATTGTTTTTGCCATATTTTTTGGAATTGGACTAATCCTCATCCCTGCGGATAAATCAAAACCTGTTAAGGATTTCTTCGATGGTTTTAATGAGGTGATTTTAAAACTCATCGACCTGATTATGCTTGCAGCACCATTTGGAGTATTTGCCTTGCTGGCTTCTCTAGTGGCGGAATCGCCAAGTTTAGATTTGTTTAAAGCATTGGCATGGTACGGCTTCTCTGTGGTTCTGGGATTGGCAATAATGATAATTATTTATGCCATTATCGTTAAGGTATTTACCAAAAAATCACCGGGTTTCTTTTTTAAAGGAATTTCTCCAGCTCAGTTACTGGCTTTTTCCACCAGTTCTAGTGCCGCTACATTACCGGTTACTATGGAACGCGTTGAAGAACATCTGGGTGTGGATGAAGAAGTCTCTAGTTTTGTACTACCAATTGGTGCTACCATTAATATGGATGGAACAAGCCTGTATCAGGCTGTAGCAGCCGTATTTATTGCTCAAACATTTGGTATGGATTTAAGTTTAACTGCTCAATTAGGAATTATTGTTACCGCCACATTAGCTTCTATTGGATCGGCTGCAGTTCCCGGAGCTGGAATGGTGATGCTGGTTATTGTACTTGGACAAGCAGGAATACCTGAAGCAGGTCTTGCTTTAATTTTTGCCGTTGACAGAATTCTGGACATGTGTCGTACAACAGTTAATGTTACTGGTGATGCAGCAGTTTCTATGTTAGTTGCCAACTCTGTAGGGAAATTGCACGAACCTCGTGTAAAGAACTGGGATGACAATTATCAAAAAACTAAATAATTCTTCTTTTAATAATAAATCCTCAAAGTCAACAATAAATTTGGTATCTTTTTGTTACTTTTATTTGCTTAAAATTTTAACTTAAAAATCTAACGATATTATGAAAAAAATTATCAAAAGAATTCTGAAAATTTTTGGTTTTACATTCTTATTCCTGATAATCCTTATCATTGCACTTCCCTTTATATTTAAGGGAACAATAATCGAAAAAGTAAAAGAAGAAGCCAATAATAACTTAAACGCCAAAGTAGATTTTGGTGAGTTCGATTTAGGTTTAATCAGTACTTTTCCCAACTTCGAATTTTCCATTAACGATGTTAAAGTGGATGGAGTTGATAAATTTGATGGTATTCAACTGGCTAACATTAAAAATCTTACACTTAAAGTTGACCTGATGAGCGTAATCAGTGGAGATGAGATTAAAGTTAAAACCATCAGTATCGATCAACCCAATATCAACACGTTAGTCCTTGCCGATACCACAGCTAACTGGGACATTGCTAAAGCGAGTGATGAAGAAACAACTGAAGAAGCTGCTCCTGAAGAAGCCTCTTCTTTTAAATTAGGTCTAAAAGACCTGACCATAAAAAATGCGAACATCACTTATGTTGATGAGACCATGGGGTTAACTACCTCAATTAAAGGTTTTAACTTTAACCTGTCTGGCGATAT
Organism: uncultured Vicingus sp.; assembly: GCA_964422135.1. Classification (GTDB taxonomy): domain Bacteria; phylum Bacteroidota; class Bacteroidia; order Flavobacteriales_E; family Vicingaceae. The sequence goes on along the minus strand of CAYRAD010000119.1, from coordinate 3,718 downwards.
GACAGCTGATGTAACTGACCTCATTACGCATACAACCATCGACACCTTAAATTTACAGATGGAATCTATCAACTATTTTAAAAATGCTGTTGTTAGTGCTGATGCTACTATAAAAGCAGACCTCGCCAATAGTAAATATACATTCACTAAAAATGAGTTTAAGATCAATGAACTAATCCTAGGTTTGGATGGCTGGGTTGCTTTGTTTGAAGATAAGGATGATATAGATATGGATTTGAAGTTTAATGCCAAGAAAACAGCTTTTAAAAATATTCTTTCTTTGGTTCCTGCCGTTTACATGACCGATTTTGCTTCGGTAAAAACAGCCGGAAAATTAGCTTTAGATGGTTATGCTAAAGGAAGCTACAAAGAAAATGCCCTACCCGCTTTCGGTTTGAATCTTTTAGTTGAGAACGCCATGTTTAAATATCCTGATTTACCAAAAGCTGTAAACAACATTCAAGTAGATTTGCATGTTGATAATCCGGGAGGAAGTGATGACAATACCTTTGTGAACCTAAAAAAATTCCACATGGAAATGGCAGGCAATCCTATTGACATGAACATGAAAGTTCGCACACCTGTTTCTGATCCTAATATTGACGGTGGAGTTAAAGCTAAATTTAATTTAGCATCTGTTAAAGATGTCGTGCCTATGGAAGCCGGTGATGAAATGAATGGAGACATTAATGCTGATGTCCGGTTAAAAGGAAAAGTATCTGCTCTTGAAAATGAAAAATATGAAGAATTTACAGCCGAAGGTGAATTTTCTATTGCAAATATGATGTACAAAAGCGATTCTTTACCTTATGATGTGATGTTAAATCAAATGACCTTGAACTTCTCACCACAGTTTGTTGAACTGGCTGCTTTCGATTCTAAAATTGGCAAATCAGATATCAGTGCCAATGGAAAAATAGAAAATTTTATCGCCTATACTTTTGCAGATGACGAAGCCATAGTTGGAAGATTCAACTTAAACTCTAATTTAATGGACTTAAATGAATTTATGTCGGAAGATGAAACTGCCACAGCAACAAGTACAGACGCTGCTGCTGAAGAAGAGCCATTAAGTGTTATTGAAGTTCCTAAAAACATTGATTTTGTATTAAATTCAAGCATGAACAAAGTAATTTACGACAACATGGAAATTGACAATTTAAAGGGTGAATTACTCGTAAAAGATCAAAAGGTAAGCATGAACAACGTTAACATGAATTTGTTAGGAGGCAGCATGCTGATGAATGGTTATTATGAAACTACTAACCCTAAAGTGCCAGGATTTAGCTACGACATGGCAATCAACGATTTCAACATTCAAACAGTTGTAACCACATTTAATACCATCGAAGAAATGGCTCCTTATGCAAAAAACATGAAAGGTCGTTTTAATACATCTTTAAAAGTAGATGGCGTGTTAGATGAAGAAATGATGCCTGATTTAAATACCATTACTGGAAATGGCGACATGTTAACCAAAAGCATGAAAGTGGAAGACTTTAAAGCTTTAGACAAATTAAGTGAAGTACTTAAAAACGATAAATTCAAGAAACTGGAAATTGATGATACACATATTAAATATCATTTTAAAGATGGTCGTGTTTATACCGAACCTTTTGATATAAAAATGGGACCAGTAACAGGTACCATGTCTGGTTCCAATGGATTTGATCAAACAATGGATAATAAAATGACGTTGAAAGTTCCTAGTTCCGAATTAGGTGCTGGTGAAGCTATGAATAAACTGAACTCTCAAGCTTCAGGATTAGGATTAAGCCTAAAAGCTGCCGAATATGTAAATGTTGATGTTACTTTAAAAGGAACTGTAGATGATCCTAAAGTAGGTGTAAATTTAAAAGATGCTGCAGGTAGCATTGTTGATGACGTGAAAGAACAAGTTAAAGAGCAAGTAGAAGAAAAAGTAGAAGAAGTAAAAGAAGATGTTAAGAAGAAAGCCAGAGAAGAAGCCGATAAATTATTAGCCCAAGCAAAAGTTCAAGCTGATAAAGTTAGGGCAGAAGCAAAAGTTCAAGCAGATAAAGTTAGAGCAGAAGGAAAAAAACAACAAGAAAACTTAAGCAACAAAGGAGGTAATTTCCTTGAAAAAGCAGCTAATAAAAAACTTGGAGAAAAAGCAGCTCAGGAAGCTAATAAACAAGCTGATAAAATTGAAGCTGAAGGAAATAAACAAGCAGATGCTATAATGGCCAAAGCTCAACAGCAAGCAGATGCTATAATGGCTAAGGTAGAAAGTAAATAAGCAATCATTTTAACAATTAGAAATAAGCATCCCCCATGAGAATGCTTTTTCTTTTTACGAAATGGCATTATTAATGATTAAAAGAAGAAAAAGGTAATTTGAAAAAATATATTTTCATCATCATTATCAATGTGTTCTGTTTGAACATATTTGCACAGGAAGACAACTGTCCCGAACCAAAAAAAAAGGCCGTAAAAATAGTTGACCTAGCAAAAACTGCTTCTTTTGATAAAAAAAAAGCGCTCCTATTTGAAGCTATAAAAATTGACCCCAATTTTTTAGAAGCCTATGATGAATTGGCTGAAATGAGCGAAAAAAAATCTGATGCTGCTTTTAATGCTGGTAACATTAGCGAATTTAAGCAACAGGAAAGATTGAAATTCAGCTATTGGAAAAAAATTGTTGAAATATGTCCTGATTACAGAAACTTTTATTTTCCAATGCAATTGGGAGATTACTATTTTGGGAAACGACAATTTATAGCAGCGAAACCATACTACCAAGAGATTTTATCATCACCAAAAGCTTACAAAAAAGATTAACGTTATGCTTATGATCGACTTCAGGATATCGAAACCTATGTTCAATTAATTAACGATACCGTTCCCTTTTCTCCAAAAAAAGTAGAAGGACCATCAACTGAGTTTGACGAATATTTACCAATGCTCTCGCCTGACAACCGGTATTTATTCTTTACCAGAAAAATGCCTGATGACTCCAAAAGTACAATTGATGGAGGATATAAAGAGTTATTTGTTAAAAGCAGAAAAACAATTGGTGACAATTTCAGCGGAGGCTTTCCTATGCCAAGCCCTTTTAATTTAGGTCAATATCAAGGAGGCGTTTCAATTTCGGTAAACAACAAATTAATATTTATCACTTTAGTAGAAGTAATTCCCTATCGAGGAAAAGATAGAGCTGGATTTGGACAAATGTTTGACAATGCTGACATCTATTATTCTGAATTAATTGATGGTACTTGGTCTAAATTACAATCTATTGGCAGCAACATTAACACCCCTACTACATGGGAAGCCCAACCGTCAATAACTTCCGATAACAAAACATTGTATTTTACAAGAGTTGTTGATCCTTTTGGTGGCGATATGGATATTTATAAAAGTGAAAGACAACCTGATGGTAGTTGGGGCGACCCCATTAACCTTGGAGCACCAATTAACACGCCTGGTGATGAGAAATCTCCCTTTATGCACTCTGATAGTTATACCTTGTATTTTTCATCCAACTACCACATAGGTTTGGGTGGTTATGATATTTTTTATTCTAAAATGGATGAACATTCTGGCTTATTTAAAAAACCAATCAACATTGGGAACCCTATAAATACAGAAAAAGATGAGCATGGTTTTATTGTGAGTAAAGATGGAGACAGGGCATATTATGGTTCATCGCAGGGAGACAAAGACCTTAACATTTATTCATTTGAATTGTATGAAG
>CAYRAD010000118.1:3567-7337 GCA_964422135.1 uncultured Vicingus sp. | reverse complement strand
GCCTTAGGAGTTTTTGGGATGGCCGTAAAAATTATCTTTAAAAAAGGTGGAAGATTTGATAAAACTTGTGCTAGCTCAAGTAGCGTTTTAAATAAAGAAGGTGAGCCTTGTGGCTTTTGTGGTGCTATGCCCGATGAACAATGTAAAAGCGATGAGGTTGAACAACCCGCTTAATCTTTTAACAAATCTGGTCTTCTTTTTTGAGTGCGTTCAATAGCTTTTTCTTCTCTCCATTTTTCAATTTCTTTGTGGTTTCCACCCAATAGTATTTCAGGAACTTTTAATCCTTTATATTCTTCAGGTCTAGTATAAACGGGAGGTGCTAACAATCCATCTTGAAAGGAATCTGTTAAAGCAGAGGTTTCATCACTGATAACCCCAGGAATTAACCTGATAATTGCATCGCATAAAATGGCTGCAGGTAATTCGCCACCAGTCAATACATAATCGCCAATCGAGATTTCTTTAGTAATAAATAATTCTCTAATACGCTCATCAATACCTTTGTAATGCCCAGCTAAAATGATGAAATCCTTTTTTAAGGAAAGTGTATTAACCATCCCTTGTTTCATGGTTTCTCCATCGGGAGTCATGTATATGATTTCATCATAGCTTCTTTCCGATTTTAATTTTTCAATACAGGCGGCTATAGGTTCTATTTGCATTACCATTCCTGCTCCACCGCCAAAAGCATAATCATCTACACTTTTTTGTTTATTTGTAGAATAGTCTCTTAAATTGTGAATGTGAATTTCGACTAAACCTTTATCTTGCGCACGTTTTAGAATAGAAGTGTTTAAAGGGCTTTCCAGTAAATTTGGTAAAACAGTTAGGATGTCAATTCTCATTATTCAATAAGTTTGTGAAAGTTTGTAAAGTTAAAAGTTTTTGACTTTTCAACATGATAAACTAGCTACTAATATTACCTTTGTTTTTCATTTTTTTACTATGACAGAATTAAAAACAAACTGGACGAAAGAAGAAATTCTTGCTATATACAACAAACCATTGATGGAGCTTATTTTTGAAGCTTCAAAAATACATCGGGAGCATCATGATCCATTAAAAATACAAGTTAGTAAATTAATTTCCATTAAAACCGGTGGCTGTCCAGAAGATTGCGGATACTGTCCTCAAGCTTCAAGATATCATACGGATATTGAGAAAAACAGTTTAATGCCTGTTGAAGAAGTGCTAGCTAAAGCCACGGAAGCAAAAGCTTCTGGTTCCTCTAGAGTTTGTATGGGGGCAGCATGGAGAAATGTGGAGGATGGGGAAGATTTTGAGCAGGTTTTAGAAATGGTAAAAGGGATAAGTGCATTAGAGATGGAAGTTTGTTGTACGTTGGGTATGGTTACTGAAAATCAAGCTACACGACTAGCAGAAGCAGGCTTACATTATTACAACCATAACATCGATACATCTGAAGAATATTATAAAGATATTATTTCTACTAGAGGATTTAATGATAGAATTAAAACACTAGAAAATGTAAGGAAAAGTGCACTAAAAGTATGCTCTGGAGGAATCATCGGAATGGGAGAATCTATCAATGATAGGGTAGGAATGCTGATGGGCTTATTAAAATTGAGTAATCCACCAGAATCTATTCCAATTAATGCATTGGTTCCGGTAGCAGGGACTCCACTAGAAGGCCAAGGAATTATTCCAGTTTGGGATGTTGTTAGAATGATTGCAACCACTAGAATCGTTTTTCCAAAAGCTACTGTTCGTTTATCAGCTGGCAGAACACAAATGAGTAAAGAAGGTCAAGCCCTATGCTTTATGGCTGGGGCTTCATCCATTTTTGCTGGTGATAAATTGTTAACCACTCCAAATCCTGGAGACAATGCAGACATGGAATTGTTCAGTATTTTGGGATTAACTCCAACTGAAAAAAAGAAGGATGACACTGGGAAAGTAAAAATTAGAAAAGAACAACCAATCCTTCGACAGGCTCAGGATGACAATGTTATTGATAAAGAAAAATGGAGCCGACCAGGTCATACCATTGAAAGAAATGTAAAAGCCACTCAAAAAGCGAAAGAAATTAGAAAAGAGGCAAAAAAAGAGGCTATTAAATAAAGCTTTCGATGCAAAATATTAATAGTTACATCCAACAAAAACTTGATAAACGAAAAGCTGAAAATGCTTTTCGAGAATTAAAAGTAGAAAATGGATTAATTGATTTTTGCTCCAACGATTATTTAGGTTTTGCTTCTGAAAAAGAAATTCATACAGTTCATGAAGAATTAACTAAATTCGGTGCAACAGGCTCAAGACTTATTTCAGGTAATTATCAACTTACAGAAGACCTTGAACAATTCATCGCTAAATATCACCAAGCAGAAGCAGGGCTGATTTTTAATTCTGGTTACACCGCTAATTTGGGTATTTTTTCTTCCTTACCAAAACGAGGTGATACCATTATTTACGATGAAATTATTCATGCTTCTATACGTGATGGAATAAGGTTGAGTTATGCCGATTCATTTTCATTTAAACACAACGATTTAGAAAGTTTAATTGAGAGATTAAAACTGACAAAAGGAAATATTTATGTTGCAGTGGAAGCTGTTTACTCCATGGATGGAGACCAAGCACCTTTAAAAGAAATTGCCACAATTTGTAAGGAATACAATGCGAACTTAATTGTTGATGAAGCACATGCTGTTGGAGTTTTTGGAAATAAAGGAGAAGGTCTGGTTATTCAGGAAAATTTGGAAAATGATGTTTTTGCACGAGTCGTAACTTTTGGAAAAGCATTGGGTTGTCATGGAGCAATTGTATTAGGAAGTAATTTGCTGAGAGCTTATTTAATTAATTATTCAAGAGCTTTTATTTATACCACTGCGTTACCATTATCTAGTATTTTAACTATTAGAAATGCATATTCTTTTTTGGAAAACAATATTGACAAATCTCGAAAATTAAAAGAATTGATAACTCATTTTAAATCCCAAATTATCAATTATCAATTATCAATTATCAACTCTGATAGTGCAATACAGTGTATAATTATTCCTGGAAATGATGAGGTAAAAAAGGTTGCACAAAAAATTCAACAAAGTGGTTTTGATGTTCGTGCCATACTTTCTCCCACTGTTCCAAAAGGGTTAGAAAGATTGAGAATTTGTTTACATCAGTTTAATACCAAAGAAGAAATTGATGGGTTGACTTCACAAATTTCAAAATTAATATGAGAAGAATATTTGTTACAGGTATAGGAACAGATGTAGGTAAAACTATTGTCTCTGCAATCTTAACGGAAGCATTAGAAGCTGATTATTGGAAACCGATACAAGCAGGAGATTTGAGTAATTCGGATTCCATAAAAGTCAAAAATTTAATTTCTAATAAAAGAACTATTATCCATCCAGAAACTTACCAGTTAACCCAGCCCATGTCACCACATGCAGCTGCAGAAATTGATAATATTGAAATAGATTTAACTACTATTAAAATTCCTAAAACCAATAATAATCTAATTATTGAAGGAGCTGGAGGACTTATGGTCCCTTTAAACAAGAAGGATTTAGTAATTGATTTAATTAAAAAATTAACTATTGAGGTAGTTATAGTTTCTCAAAATTATTTAGGGAGTATTAATCACACATTACTTAGTTTAGAAAGTTTAAAAGTTAGAAAGTTGAATGTTTTAGGAATTATTTTTAATGGGGAAGAAAACAAGGAAACAGAAAAATATATTTTGAATTATTCAGGACTAAACTTTTTAGGAAGGGTTAATCAGCATCAAACGATTAATAAAG